>JANNOC010000040.1:0-4670 GCA_031398865.1 Gemmatimonadota bacterium
GACCGTTCACCACTGAGCGGTAGACATCGGACTCGTCGGCGGCCGCGGCAATTGCCGTCGTTAGGCGCAGCAGGGCAGCCTGCCGGCGGGCGACGTCGTCCAGGTGTCGCCGGGGACGGGTTCGCTTCGCCACCGCGCGCCGTGGGGTCGCCATCGTCGCGCTAGACCGCCCGCTGGCGGTGGAGGACGTGTCCGCGCACCGTCCTCGCCAGCGCTTCCAGCCCGCGCCCGCCCTTCGCCACCACGCGCTCCACGCCGCCGTTCAGTCGCCGACGATCGTCGTCGGTCAACTCCTTACTGGTGATCACCACCACCGGCACCGATCGCCACGCCTCGCGTTCGCGCAGCACTTCAAGGAACTCGAACCCGTTCATCTCTGGCATCATGAGATCGAGCAGCACCAGATCAGGCACCCGCTCCGCCATACGATCCAGCGCCGAGCGACCGTGCGCCGCCTCCATCACCTCCCACCCCTCGCGCTCCATTACCTGCCGCAGAACCGCCCGCGTCCGCGTGTCGTCTTCGACTACCAACACGCATGAGCGTCCCCCGCTCGTGGGCGGCCCGATCGCTCGCAGCACGCGGATCAGCCGGTCGCGGTCGACCGGCTTCGTGAGGTATTCGGACGCGCCGAGCGCGAAGCCGAGGTTCTTCTCGTCCAACATCGAAAGCATGACTACTGGCACGTCGGCCAGCTCCGGATCGCTCTTGAGCGCGGTGAGCACGGCCCAGCCGTCCATCCCCGGCATTACCACGTCGAGCGTGATAACGTCGGGGCGGTGCTCGCGCGCCGCGTTCAACCCGGCCGCCCCATCTGCCACTCCCACCACTTCGAGCCCCTCGTTCTCCAGGAAGCGCGCCACCAGATCGCGCGCTGCCGCGTCGTCGTCGATCACCAACACCCTTCCCGCGCCGTTGGCCGGCCGCACGACGCTGTCGGCTCGTGGGTGCGGTGCACCCTCGTCAGGCGCGGACGACGGTAGTCTGACGGTGAACGTACTGCCCTGGCCGGGCGTGCTCTCCGCCTCGACGTCGCCACCCATCAGCTGACAGAATCGCCTGCTGATCGCGAGTCCGAGTCCCGTGCCGCCATACTTCGCGCTGGTACTGGCCTCGGCTTGCGAGAACGCCTGGAACAGCCGCTCAAGCTGCTCGGGCGTCATCCCGATCCCGGTGTCGCGCACGCGGAAGATGACGTCGTCATCCGCTCGCTCCACCTCCAGTGCGATCACGCCGTGGTCGGTGAACTTGCTCGCGTTCGAGAGCAGGTTGAGCAACACCTGGCGAATCCGCGTGGCAGCGGAGTGCATCGCGCCGACCCCAGGGGCGCAGCGCACGGTGAGCTGGTTGGCGTTCTTCTCCACCAGTGGCCGTACGGTGGCCGCGACCTGCTCCACGAGCGGAGCCACCTCGAATGTCTCGAGGTAGAGCTGCACCTTGCCGGCCTCGATCTTCGACAGATCGAGCACGTCGTTGATCAGCGTCAGGAGGTGTTTGCCCGCCGAATGAATCTTCTGCAGATCGGGGACGAAAGCCTCCGCGCCCCGTTCGAGAGCGTCCTCCTGGAGCATTTCGCTGTAGCCGATGATTGCGTTCAGCGGCGTGCGCAGCTCGTGGCTCATGCTGGCCAGAAACTGACTCTTCGCGCTGTTGGCGGCCTCCGCCTCGCTGCGGGCGTGGAGCAGCTCCGTGATGTCGTGGTACAGCGCCATCAGCCCCACGCGCCGCCCGTTGACCACCACCGGGACTCCCAAGACCTCCACGTCCACGAGACTGCCGTCCTTGCGCCGTCGACGACTGATTATCTGGACCGGGCGGCTGGCCAGCGCCTGTTCGGTGTACCGCACCGCCTCCGAGCGCGTCGCCTCGGTGGTGATGAAGTCGTCCAGGTTCCTGCCGAACACTTCCGACTCCCGGTACCCGTACATGCGTTCGAATGCCGGGTTGCACGAGACCACGTTGTGGTTTACGTCGAGGGTGACGATCGCCACCGGACTGTTGGACACCAAATCGGCGAAATATTGCTTCTGCTCCTGGGCGGCCGTAAACAGGCGCGCGTTCTCGATCGCGATCGCAGCCTGCGGCGCGAACAGGTTCAGCAGCCGGAGATCGTCGTCGCCGAATCGCCGGTTCGCATCGCGGTCCATGAACGCGATGGCGCCCACCAGCCGGCCAGCGATGAGGAGCGGCGCTACCATCACCGCGTGGAAGTCCACCTCCGCGTACTGCGCCGAGCGTCCCGCCCACTCCAGGTAGTTCGGGATGAGGAGCGGCTCGTGGGTGCGCGCGACGTGCCCCATCGCGCCCTCGCCGACCGCCATCCGCGTGCCGGTCGTGTCGCGCTTACCCACGTTATGGCTCGCTACCACCTCGAGCTCCCGCGCGGCCGCATCATGGATCGCGAGCTCTCCATGGCTCACCCGCAACAGCGTCACAGCCCGTTCGAGAACAGCCCGGAGCAGCGTGGACAGTTCGAGTTGCGCGGAGAGGTCGGCCATTGTGGCTCGCAGCGCCTCCTGCTCGACGGCGCGCTGCCGTTCGGTGGCCAGCAACCGCACCCGCCCGATGGCGATCCCCGCCTGGTTGGCGGCGGCGGTGAGGATCTCGAAGTCGTCGGCGTCGAACGCGCCGGGCCGATTGCTCTCTACCACCAGCACGCCCACCAACCGCAGGTTGATCATCAGCGGGACGTCCACCTCCGATCCCTCATTGCGGGTGGGCAGGTAGCGCGTGTCGCGGGTGACTTGCGGCGTGTAGTGCAGTTGGCCGTCGAGCAGTGGTAGCTCGCTCAGCCCCTGCCCCGCCTGGATGCGCAGCCCAGCGGGCGCGTCGGACCATCCAGAGCTCGCCTCCAGCACGCGGTCGCCGCTGGCGTCATCCACCAGGAGCAGGCCGACGAAGTCGTAGCCGAGCGCCGCGTCGTGGAGTCCGCCGGCCACGGCGCGGCAGATGTCGGCCTCGGATTCCGCGGTGGCGATCCCGGTGCTGAGTCGCATGAGGGCCGCACCGCGTTCCCCGGCGCGGGTCTCCCCGGATGCCTTTCGGGCCGTCTTACTCGCTGTCCGTTTCGGCATGGAAGATTGCCCGGGAGGTGGGTACGCGGCGAATATGATCGCCACGCGGGCGGACGCCAGAGGACGCTCACATATTGGACGGTGATGTTCTCACGCTGAGTGGAAGACGGAGAGTGAAAAAAAGGACGACGATGTTCGCCGTTTCGGCGAGGCCGAGCCCTTCGTCGTCAACGGATCCGAGGAGGAGAAGCGGCCGGTTGAGCGCTCGAGCATGCCTGGACGCCAGATGGTTGCAAGCCACTCTGACAGCTTGCAACTTCGACCCGAGGCAACCATGAAGCGTAGCACGCGATCAACCCCCCTCCGCGACTCCCCCTTCGCGTTCACACGGCCCGCGCGCCGACGCGGATGGATGGACCGCATCCTCGGGCGTCCCAGAGGGGACCTCGCGGCTGGTGCCCTCCAGCACCTCCTCGCGCAACGCGACCCGACGCTCATTTCACGCTCGGACATCTCGGCGCTGCTGCTCGAGTACGACGTCCGCGGGCCCGCCGCGCGACAGGTGCTCGTGCACATGTGGCGGCACGTGCTCGCGACCTTCCTCAGCGACGGCTCGTTCTCCGACCGTGAGATCGTCTATCTCGATACGCTGCGCGAGACGTTTGGTCTTTCCGACGACGAAGTCGCGCACGCGGAACGCGAGGTCGTCCATCCGCGTTATGCGGTCGCATTGCAGGACGCGCTCGCCGATGCGCGCCTGAGTGAGGCGGAGCGCGGCGCCATCGCGCGTCTCGCAGGGGAGCTTCGTCTGCCCGAAAGCGTCCAGCGTGAGCTGTACACGCGGTCCGCGCGCTCGGTTATTGGAGGCCTGCTCAGCCGTTCGGCGGCCGATCGCCGGCTCTCGCCGGACGAACTCGATCAGCTCGCGTCGGTCGCCCAGCACCTTGGCGTGGCACCCGATTTCGACGCGGCCACGGAGGCGATGCTCGATCGCTACGCGCTCTTCTGGCGGATCGAGAACGGTGAACTGCCTATCGTCTCCACGCCGGACGCACCGCTCGACTTCATGCGGGACGCGCCGCTCGAGGCCGGCGAGACCTGCCACTTCGCGGTGCCCGCCGAGCGTCACGAGCCGCGGAGATCCTTCGGCGAGGGCACGGCGGCCGAGGGCGTCGGAAACGTGCGCATCGCGCGCGGGGTGTACTACCGTGCGGGCACCGCCTCCGACGAGCGTCTCAACCGCGCGTCGCTCGAGCGCGTGGATACCGGCCGGCTGCTCGTGACCAGCCGACGCGTGTTGTTCGCCGGAAGCAAAGGCACCTCGTCGTTTCTTCTGCGCGACATCTCGTCGTACCAGGTGCACGCCGACGGCATCGTTCTCGAACGGCGAGCGGGGCGCGGTCCGTACTTCACATTCGAGGGCGACGTGGAGCTTACGGCGGTCATCCTCGGCGCGGCGCTCGCGCGGGAGTAGCGCCGTCGCCGCGGTGAGGCGCCGCACCACGAGAGATCAACGCGCAGCGCGCATTCCGACTCACCAGCCGAATTGCGAGGCGCATGTGAGATACAAGTTGCGGCGCGATCACCTATTTCCCGGCCCTCTCGCTGTGGCTGCCACAGGTCATTCTCGGCAAGACAGGTTGATTGATCAAAACG
>JANNOC010000073.1:0-3472 GCA_031398865.1 Gemmatimonadota bacterium
GCCAGCTCGCGCGATGCGGCGCCATGCCGGACAACCCGCTGGCCCCGGAGCCCAAACCGATTGACAGGCTCCGGCAATACAGCAATTACCTGACGCCGCGCGTCGGCCTCTTTTCCGCCGACACGTGGACGGCGGCGGCGATCGTCGTGCGCAATCTTCTGCTCAACTGGCTCGTCATCGTGCCCTTGCTGGCGGCCGCTGTCACCATTCCGCAGTTCACGCTGCTCGTGGTCGAGCATGCGAGGCAGACATCCGAAGCGGGCATGCGTGTGACGGACATCTGGAGGGACGTGAGCATTGCGTTCGCTCTCCTGGCCGCCCTCCTCGCAAGCGTCAATGTGTACCGCTACCGGCGCCGCTTCGCGTCGAGCGAGCAGGAATGGGAGGCGCGCCAGAACGCAAAGACAACAGATGCGATCAGGAATCTCCCCCGACAGGGGACCTACGTCCTCGCGATCGTGGTGCCGCTTTTCCTCTCCGCCGCGGGGCTGGCCACGACGCTCGCGTGGCTCACGCCGAGCGCGGTGTCGCTAACGACGCTGTGGCAATTCTCCGGCGTCTGGTGCATCGCCATCCCCCTGCTGGGGTGGCTCGTCACGGAGCCGCGCTGGCGATATGGGGATCCTGGACGGCGCGCGGAGCCCTGGCTGCCTTACGAGTTGGCCGCGATCGTCATCGCGGGTGGCGTTGCCGCGGTGTTTCTCGTGCTACTCGCGACGCGCGCGTACCCGCTACTTCTCGACCGTCCGGCGGTGTTCGCTGTTGCCGTGGTCCCCATCCTTCTCGCGTTGTATCTGGTGTCGCGGATGCTGTTCGTGGCGATCGCCGGCCGTGCGGATGACCGTGTGGAGGAGACCAGCGGCGCCACTGTGCGCGCCGGCGCACAACCCGATCCCTTCACCGACATGGACCGCGAATGGTGGGCGCGGCTCTCGGGGTGGATTCTGCTCGCAACAGTGGCTTGGCTCCTGCTCAGCGCCGTCGTGCTGCTCGGACCATATCTGGTGGATTCCGTCGCGCATCGGTACGCGCCGCCGATCATCGCGGGGCTTGGGGGCATCAGTGGCATTCTTACACGCCAGCTCGCCGGCGGCGGGGATACGACGCAGGATCGCGGCACTGACGCCAAGCCGGCATCGGCGCTGAAGCGCTGGGCGCTCGCGCTGGCCGCGCCGCTGTTCTGCGTCTCGCTGGCCGTGCTGCTAGCCTATGGCACGGCGGCGTTTGGGCGCCTCGTCACTGAGGAGCAGGAGCTGCTCCGGATCTCGGCAGGATTCCGGGGCACCGATGCCGACGTCACTCAGCAAGTGCTCGGCTACTTCCTGCTCGTCCCGATAGCTCTGCTCAGCGTGTCATTCATCATGAGCTTCATGGTGAACGTGAACCGCTTTTCGCTGCACTCCCTGTATCGGAACCGGCTGGTGCGCGCGTATCTCGGTGCGTCAAACAAAGGGCGCCACCCCGACCCGTTCACCGGTTTCGCGGCAAGCGACAACCACAGGCTGCACGACCTCTGGAAGGAAAAGGGGAGCGGCAGTCCGCCCGAGGTCGAGGCGCGACGGCCGCTGCACGTCATCAACACCTCGCTCAACCTCGTCGCCGGCGAGAAGCTCGCCTGGCAACAGCGCAAGGCCGAGTCGTTTTCGATGACGCCGTTCTATTGCGGGAACTTCTATGAAGGCTACCGCCTGACGACGGAGTACGGTGGCGTCAACGGAATCTCCCTCGGGACAGCGATGACCATCTCCGGTGCCGCGGCGAACCCGAACCAGGGCTACCACTCCTCGGCCGCCGTCACCTTCCTCATGACGTTGTTCAATGCGCGTCTCGGCGTGTGGCTCGGCAACACGAACGCGCGGGGCGACAAGACCTACCGGCTGTCGGGACCGCGGCCCGCGCTCGGTCCGATTCTGCACGAGCTGTTCGGGATGACCAGCGCCAGGCATCCGTACATCAATCTGTCGGACGGAGGCCACTTCGAGAACCTTGGCCTGTACGAGATGGTCTTGCGTCGCTGCCGCTTCATCTTCGTCAGCGATGCCAGTCACGATCTCGAGCCGGGCTTCGAGGATCTGGGCAACGCGATCCGGAAGATCCGCATCGACTTCGGTATCCCTATTCTCTTCAAGAAAGGCATCAAGATCGCGCCGCGGAATCTGGAGAGTCAGGAACACCTGCATTGCGCGCTGGGCGAGATCTGCTATCAGGACGTTGACGGCCGCGACGTATCGAACGGGTCCATCATCTACATCAAGCCATCGCTCGCGGGCGGTCAGGATTTCGTACCCTATGACGTTTTCAGCTACGCGCAGAAGTCCAAGAAATTCCCGCACGAATCCACCGTGGATCAATGGTTCGATGAATCGCAGTTCGAGAGCTATCGCGCGCTCGGCTCGCACGTACTGAGTCAGATCTCGGCGGGCGCTGCGTCAGGCAGTCTCTCCAGCTTCGACGGCTTCATGGAGACGGTTGAACGGTACGTGCAGAAGCGCGGCGACCTCCGGAACGACCAGCCCGGGGATCCTGATGCCGTCGCCGTGGCAAGCTAGAGGCAGCCGATGCCGCCATCACCCATGACGCGGAGCTGGCCGAGCGATCGGGCTCTGCTTTTCGTGCACGGCGTCGGCAACGCGAAGCCCGGATACTACGCGCGTCTCGTTGGTGCGGTCAGCGCGGCGCTGGGCGCCAGCGCGAGCGAGTTCGCGATTTACGAGTTGTACTATGACGTGTACAACGACTGGCTCGAAGCGAAGACGGGTCTCGCGGACAAGATCGCGCCGCTGGTGGGATGCATCCGCGCCGCCGTCGGCCGGGACCAGGGGAGCGCGACAGATGCCGCCGAATTGGCGGCGTCCATCGCCGACTACGCCGGCGACGTACTGTGGCCTGTGCTCAGTCCGTCAGCCCGGTTCATCATTCGAGAAGCGTATCTGGCGCAGCTCAAGCAGATCGTGCTGGACGGGATCCGCGCGGGCGTTGACTCGCCCTGGCAGCAGCTCTCGATCATCTGCCATAGCCTCGGCTGCTTTCACACGTACGAAGCGCTGCACGCCGCTGCGCGCTCGAAGGCGCACAAGCTCCAGCCCGTCACGGATCAGGTGCGCTTCTCCAACGTCATCATGATGGCGTCTCCGACGCAGATGATTCGAACGGTCGCCGAAGCGCTCGGTCCGGTCGTGCTCATGCCGGAGGCGATGCACACACTCGAAGGGAGCGCGCTGAGCATTCCCTCGGAGGCGAAGGTCGGGGGCGGGCAACAACTCTCGGTGAGTCGCTGGGTGTCGCTGACCGGCGAGCTGGATCCAGTCGGGGGGTACTTTTTTCGGCGCAAGGCGGACTGGGCCTACATGGACCTCCCGTCTCAGGAATCAGTCATCGACCGGCAGTCGGCATTGAACGTCGGGAGCAGAGCGGAGCTCGCCGCGCTGCTGCAAAGCGCCGTGCGAGAGCGAGAAGCGCCGGACATCAGCAT
>JANNOC010000094.1:0-6809 GCA_031398865.1 Gemmatimonadota bacterium
CCGGCAAGATCGACGTGATCGAGCAGCTGCTGCCGCAGGTCGACGCCATGCTCATTGGCGGCGCCATGGCGTGCACGTTCTTCAAGGCGATGGGGCTGGAGGTGGGCACGTCCCTCGTGGAGCCGGATCGCGTGGACATGGCGAAGACGCTGCTGGAAGAATCGGGAACCGCGCTCATCCTGCCTCACGACGCGCTTGTCGCGCCTGGGCTGAAGGAAGGGAAGCGCGCTCACGCCGTCGGCCGCGATGGCATCCCGGCTGGTGAGGCCATGTATGACATCGGACCGCGGACGGCCGAGTCGTTTGCGCGCGCCATCGTCAGCGCCAAGACCGTCGTGTGGAATGGTCCGATGGGCGTCTTCGAAACGCCGCCATTCGACGCAGGCACGCTCGCGATCGCGAAGGCGATGGCCGCCGCGACGGCAAAGGGCGCGACGACGATCGTAGGCGGTGGTGACTCCGCGGCGGCGGTCGCGCAGGCTGGGCTCGAGCGCTCGGTGAGCCACGTCTCCACGGGTGGCGGCGCGTCGCTGGAATTTCTCGAGGGGAAGGAGCTTCCCGGCGTGGAAGCGCTGGACGACAGCGACGCTCACGACGACGACGATGACGGTGACGCCCGATGAAACGACCCGTCTTCGCCGCCAACTGGAAAATGAATCATGGTCCCTCGGACGCGAAGGCGTTCATGCGGGCCTTTCTCACGCACTATGCCCGGCGCCCTGATCGCACGGTGCTCCTCTTCCCGCCGGCGCTGACCCTGGCCGCGGTGGTGGACGCGGTGCGCGAGCGGCAGGACATTCTCGTCGGCGTGCAGAATATTCACGGGGAGGACAAGGGCGCCTTCACCGGTGAGAACTCCGCGGCCATCGCCCGGGATGCCGGCGCGCGGGTCGTGTTGGTGGGACATTCCGAGCGCCGTCACGTCTTCGGCGAGAGCGATGAGGACACAACCCGCAAGTGTGCGGCGGCGGTCCGGGCTGGCCTCATTCCCATGTTGTGCGTGGGGGAGACGCTGGACGAGCGCGAGCGCGGGGAGACGGAGCGTGTCGTCGTCAGGCAATTGCGCGCGGGCCTGGCGGGCATCGAGACGAAGCGTGCCGCGACGATGCTGCTTGCCTACGAGCCGGTGTGGGCCATTGGCACGGGCAAGACGGCGACGCCGGAGGATGCGACCGCGATCCATCGCGTGCTGCGCGCGTCACTGCGAGAAATCCTCGGCGAACACGCGGTGTCGATTCCCGTTCTGTATGGGGGGAGCGTCAACCGCGGAAACGCGGCTGCCCTCCTGAGCGCGCCGGAAGTGGACGGTCTGCTCGTGGGCGGAGCGAGTCTCGAAGCAGTGGCATGGGGAGCCATCGTCCGCACTTGACGAGAGGGCGTAACTTCCGTCATATTTAGCGTTTACGATCTTAAACGCCCTCCGCCTCGCGTCATGCTATACAATTTCCTGCTCGTACTGCTCATTCTCGACAGCGTCGTTCTCATCGCCGCCATTCTCGTGCAGAGTGGCAAGGGCGGTGGCCTCGCCGCGAGCTTCGGCGGTGCGGGGACATCCACCGACGCGTTCTTCGGCGCACGGCAAGCCGGCACCTTCTTCACGAAGCTGGCGTGGACATGCGGCGGAATTTTTCTCGTCCTCGCGTACGTGCTGCAGGTCGCGTCCACCAGGACACGCGTGCCGCGCTCCGTACTGGATGAGCCTCTCGCGGCGCCGACGGCGCCTGCGCCGAGACCGGGAACCGCTGCGCCCGCCGTGCCGCTGCAGCAGGCGCCTGCCCCGCAGCAGCAAGCGCCGGTGACGCAGCCGCCCGCTCCCGCGACGCCATGACCCGCGGGGCGTGACGGTGACCGCGCCGCGCCAAGGGTTCCTTCTCCTCGAGGATGGAACCCTTTTTCATGGCCTCCTGCACGGCGGCGTGGATGTCGCCGTCGCCGAGGTTGTTTTTACGACCAACATGACGGGCTATCAGGAAGTCTTCACCGATCCGTCGTACAGCGGGCAGATCGTGGTGATGACGTCGCCGCTGGTGGGGAACTACGGCGTGAACACGCAGGACCCCGAATCCGCACGTCCGCAGGTGGCCGGCGTGATCCTGCGCGAGCTGTCGCCGACGTATTCGAGCTGGCGCGCGGATGGCGATCTCGGGAGCTGGTTAACCAGCGCCAAAGTGCCGATACTCGCTGAAGTTGACACGCGACGTCTCACGCGTCACTTGAGGTCGGTCGGCGTGCTCCGTGGCGTCGTTGGCGCGGGTGAAACGCCGAGTGCGGCGGCGCGGGACGCGCTCGCTGCATGTCCTTCGATGAGCGGGCTGGACCTGGCCTCTCGCGTCTCGACCCCGGAGGAGTACAGTTGGGGAAATCCGCAAGCGGCGCATCACGTCATCGCGTACGACTACGGCATCAAGCGCAACATTCTCCGTCTGTTCGATCAGGAAGGTTGCCGCATCACCGTGGTACCAGCGCGGACGCCCGCCGAGGAAGTGCTGGACCAGCGGCCGGATGCCGTCTTTCTCTCGAACGGACCAGGTGATCCCGAGGCGGTCGAGTACGCGCCGATTGCCATCCGCACCATCGCGCACGCCGGCGTCCCGATCTTCGGGATCTGCCTTGGCCATCAACTGCTGGGACTGACGTTTGGCGCGCAGACGGTGAAGATGCCCTATGGACATCGAGGGGGAAATCATCCCGTGCGCGAGCTATCGACGGGGCGCATCCTGATCACGTCGCAGAATCATGGCTTCGCGGTCGCCGGCACCGAACAGGACGTGCCGGGCGCGCCGGCTCTGCAGGTGACGCACGTGAATCTCAACGACGGGACGATCGAAGGGCTGCGGCATCGGGAACTGCCCGTCTTCGCTGTGCAGTACCACCCGGAGGCCGCGCCGGGCCCGCACGATGCGCGTCCCCTCTTTGGCGAGTTCCTCGGAGCGGTCAGGAACAACAGCCGTTCAACGCGGCAACCGCTTGACACACAACAGGTAACGTCCTAAGTTCGTCACACGCTCGCCGAGTTTCGAGCGTCTCCCTCCGAGGCGGTTCGCAATGACGAAAGCCGATTTGGTCGAGCGGGTAACTGCGCAGATCGCACGCACCGCAGGGCCGATGATATCGAAAAAGGACTGCGCGCGCGTGGTGGATTCCTTCCTGGACGCGATCAAGGAAGCGCTGCAGGAACAGAAGAACATCGAGGTGCGCGGCTACGGCACCTTCAAGATCCGGCAGCGGAAGACGCGCATGGCGCGCAACCCGCGCACGGGGTCGCCGGTGGAAGTGTCGGCGCGCCCGGTTCCGGTGTTCAAGCCGTCGAAGGAGCTGCGCGCGATGGTCGCCGACATGGACATTTCGGAACTCTCGGAAGCGTAAGCGGATACACTGAGATGACGCCCCGGCGTGCGCCGTACGGCGGGGCGTTTCTCCTGGGAACGTCTGTACCGTCCTCGTCCGTCCTGATCCGACCCAGAGGCGACGCATGAACGTCACGGTTCTGCTCTTCGCGTCCTATGCCGACGCCCTCGGTGCGCGCTCTCTCGATCTGGACGTGCGCGACGGCGCTACCGTGGCGGAGTTGCTCGACGGGATCTCGGCGCGGGCTGGGACCGGCCGTCTTCCGCCCTCGCCGCTCGTCGCCGTCAATCAGCGCTACGCGAAACCCGACCAGGCGCTCGCACGCGGAGACGAGGTAGCCATTCTGCCGCCCGTGGCGGGGGGCTGATGCGCGCCGCCTTACGCCACGAGCCGCTGCGTCCCGCGGCCTTGCTCGAGGAAGTGTCGAGCGTGTCAGCCGGCGCTACGGTGTTGTTCGTCGGGACAGTGCGTGACGTGAACGAGGGACGGGCGGTGACCGGCATCGAGTACTCCGCGTACGAGGCGATGGCGCTTGCGGAGATGGCGCGCATCACTGAGGAGGCGCGTTCGCACTTCGGGGTCGAGCGGCTCGTCCTGGAGCACCGCGTCGGCACGCTGGCGCTCGGCGACGCCAGCGTCGTGATCGCGGTCGCGCACGCCCATCGCGCGCCGGCGCTGGACGCGGCGCGCTACGTCATCGAGGAGCTCAAGCGGCGGGTGCCGGTGTGGAAGAGGGAACATTACGCCGATGGCACGCGCGAGTGGGTGGATCCCGCGAACGCCGCTGAGCCGGCGGGGCACGTTCCGTGAGCCTAACGCTGCGTGATCGCTTCGGTCGCGGGATCGAGTATCTCCGGATCTCGGTCACCGACCGCTGCAATTTCCGCTGCGTGTACTGCATGCCGGAGGAAGGGCTGCAGTGGCTGCCGAAGCAGGAGATCCTGAGTTACGAGGAGATTGCGGACGTGGTGCGGCAGCTCGCGCCGCTGGGACTGCGACGGCTGCGCATCACCGGCGGCGAGCCGACGATCCGCCCGGATCTGGAGCGGTTGATCGCGATGCTGCGCGCGATTCCGGAGATCGAGGACATCTCGCTCTCGACTAACGGCGTGCGTCTGGCGGCGCTCGCGCCCGTGCTGCGCGCCTCGGGGCTGGACCGCGTCAACATCAGCGCCGACAGCTTGCGCCCGGAGCGTATCGCGGCGATCGCACGCCGGCGGCTGGAGTTTCATCCCGGTGCCGCGGCCACAGCCGCGCAGCGCGCCGGCCTCACGCCGATCAAGCTCAACGTCGTCGTACTGCGCGGAATCAACGACGACGAGATCCTGGACTTCGCGCGACTCACGCTCGAGCATCCGTGGCACGTGCGCTTCATCGAGCTGATGCCCGTGGGCGACATGCGCGCGCTGACATGGGACCATGTGGTGCCGAGCGACGAGATTCTGGACCGGCTGTCGGCGTTGGGAACGCTGACTGCGGACGCTGGCCCCGCACGAGGCAACGGGCCCGCGGCATATCATCGCTTCGAGGGCGCACCGGGGTCAGTGGGCATCATCACGCCGATGACGCACACGTACTGCGCGTCCTGCAATCGCGTGCGTCTCACGGCCGACGGCCGGCTGCGGACCTGTCTCTTCGGCGATCATGAAGTGGGTCTGCGCGAGCCGCTGCGCGCCGGTCGCGCGCTCGAGCCGCTCTTTCGTGAGGCGCTGGCGGGGAAGCCGGAAGCGCATGACCTGCTGCAGATGCGCGTTGGCGGGTTGCGCGCACTCTCGCAAGTCGGCGGCTGATCCGCCCGCGCGCTGACGGCGCGCGGTTGCTTCGGGTCCTCGCGCAAACTAGGTTTTTTCGAGCGCGACGACGCCGCGCTCTCCCATCACAACACTCTACGGAATCATGGTCAACCTGATCACGGTCGTTGGCGCCGGCAACGTGGGCGCGACGACGGCCCAGCGTATCGCGGAGAAGGAGCTCGCCCGCCGCGTCGTCATGGTGGATGTCGCGGAGGGCATTCCGCAGGGCAAGGGGTTGGATCAGTGGCAGTCGGCGCCCATCGAAGGATTCGACGCGCGCGTCATCGGATCCAATGGCTATGACGAGACGGTGGGCTCAGACCTGGTCGTGATCACGGCGGGGATCGCGCGCAAGCCGTGCATGTCGCGCGACGATCTGCTGAACACCAACGCCGGCATCGTGAAGCAGGTGTCGGAGAACGTGAAGCGGACGTCGCCGAACGCGATCGTCATCGTCGTCTCCAATCCGCTCGACGTGATGTGCTACGTGGCGAAGCAGGTGACCGGATTCCCGCGGGAGCGTGTGCTCGGGATGGCGGGGGTGCTGGACACGGCGCGCTACCGCGCCTTCCTGGCCGAGGCGCTGGACGTATCGGTTCGGGACATCCAGGCGATGGTGCTCGGCGGGCATGGCGACACGATGGTGCCGTTGATCAGCTACACGAGCGTGAGCGGAATCCCGGTCACGCAGCTCATGGATCGGAAGACGCTGGACGCGATCGTGGACCGCACGCGCACTGGTGGCGCGGAGATCGTCAAGCATCTCAAGACGGGCTCGGCGTACTACGCGCCGTCGGCGGGTGCCGTCCAGATGGTGGAAGCGATCGTCAACGATCAGAAGCGCATTCTCCCCTGTGCCGCATGGCTCGAGGGAGAGTACGGGATGACAGGGCTGTTCCTGGGCGTCCCATGCAAGCTGGGGCGGCGCGGGCTGGAGGCGGTGATCGAGGTCGAGTTGACGAGCAAGGAGCGGATCGATCTCGGGAAGAGCGCTGAGGCCGTGCGTGAGCCGATGGGCGCGCTCAAGCTGTAGCAGGGCGGCGAGAAGGTATTCCTGGGCGTGTCGAAGATGAACGCCTACGCCTCCATCAGGCGGTCTGAACCCACCCCGCTTGCGGCGCGCGCCACGCGGCAGCGCCGAACAGGAATCCTCACAGCTTCGGCAGCGTCACGCCGCGCTGGCCCTGGTACTTCCCCTTCTTGTCCTTGTAGGACACCTCCGGCGGCTCGTCGCCCCTGAAGAACAGCACCTGCGCGATCCCTTCATTCGCGTAGATCTTCGCGGGGAGCGGCGTCGTGTTGGAGATCTCCAGCGTCACGAATCCTTCCCATTCCGGCTCGAAGGGAGTGACGTTCGTGATGATCCCGCAACGCGCGTAGGTGGATTTCCCGACGGTGATCGTCACCACGTCGCGCGGAATCCGGAAGTATTCGACGGAGCGCGCCAGGGTGAAGGAGTTGGGCGGCACGATGCAGACGTCGCCGTCGAACTCCACGAACGACTTCGGGTCGAAGTGCTTCGGATCCACGACGGAGCTGAGGACGTTGGTGAAGATCCGGAACTCCCGTGCGACGCGCATGTCGTAGCCGTAGGAGCTGACGCCATACGAGATGACCCCCTCACGGACCTGTCGTCCCTCGAAAGGCTCGATCATCCCATGCTCGAGG
>JANNOC010000105.1:0-13590 GCA_031398865.1 Gemmatimonadota bacterium
CGGGAACTCGCGGCGCTTGTGAATGTCCCGGACCGTGATCAGTCCCTTGAGCGCGCCCTGCTCGTCCACCACGGGAAGCTTCTCGATGCGGTGCTTGCCGAGGATGCGCTCGGCTTCATCGAGCGTCGTTCCGACCGGCGCGGTGATCAGCCGCTCGCAGGTCATGGCGTCGCGCAGCGGGCGATCGAGACTGCGCTCGAACTGCAGGTCGCGGTTGGTGATGATCCCCACCAGCTTGCCGGCGCGGTCCACCACCGGTACGCCGGAGATGCGGAATCGCTTCATGAGGGACACCGCCTCGCGCAGCGTCGCGTCAGGCGAGAGCGTGATGGGATTCATGATCATCCCGCTCTCGGAGCGCTTCACGCGATCCACCTCCGCGCCCTGCCGGTCGATCGACATGTTCTTGTGCAACACGCCAATGCCCCCAGCCCTCGCCATGGCAATCGCCATCTCGGACTCTGTGACCGTGTCCATCGCCGCGGCCACGAGGGGCACGTCCAGCGGAATGCCGCGCGTGAAGCGCGAGGCGGTGGACACATCGCGGGGATGGGTCAGCGCATGCTGAGGGACGAGCAGGACGTCGTCGAAGGTCAGCGCGGTGTCCTCGCGAACCCGGCCATCCGCACCGTTCTGGGCATGGGAAACGCGCGACGGCCCGCTCCCGGTGGGTGCCGGAGGAGCGGGCCGTGTCGTCGTACGAGTTGGGGTCGCCATAGCGAAATGTAGAGTCGCAGGCGATCAAAGTCCAGCGGACAGCGGCCGCGCGGGGAGACCCGCGTTTGTCAGCGCCCCATCCCCCCCATCCATCCCCGACCGATCATCTTGAGGCGTCGGCGCATGCGCCCGGGAAGAAAGAACGCCGCGGCTCCGATCACCCGGTTCAAATTCATGTCATCCAGCTCGGACACCGGACCCACCCAGTGATCCGCGACCACTCGCCGCCCCGCGCTCGCAATCAGCCGCTGCAGGGAAGTGACGAGCAGGAAGACGTCGTCCACCTGACCGAGGAAGGGGATGAAATCGGGAAGGAAATCAATGGGAAGGAGGATGTACACAATGGCGCCCGCCACGAGCGCCTTGTCCACGCCCGGGACGCGCTTGTCGTTCATGAGACCGAAAAGCAGGCGGAGATAGCTGGGCAGTTGCCGCATGGTGTCCATGAGCGTCCGTTTGGCGCCGGCGCGCGGCGCGACAGCGTCCACACCGTCGCCGGCTGCCGCGGGCGGCGCTTGCTTGTGCGCGGAGGCGGATGCCTGACGCTTCTTTCGCGCGCGGCTTGCGCTCGTGGTGGAGGCGGAATCAGCGATCGGGCTCACAAGGGTTTCTCTCCGGAAGATGGATACTGCGGCGATGATTGCGGCTGCGTGGTGCCGCCGCCGCCCGATGGAGGAGGAACCGGCGGCGAGCCCGGCGCTGTACCCCCTGTCGAGGCCTTCGACGCCGCACCAACCAGATCATTCGCAACAGACTTGCCAGCAGCAGCGACCCCGCTCAGAACACCCACCGCTTTGTTCAACAACCCGGTGGTTTCAGCGATCGTGGTGGCCGAGATGCGTCCCGCCCGCATCGTGTCTTCGACACCCTCCACAAACTTCGTGAAGACGTTCGGCGGCGGCGCCTGGCGCTCCGCGTACCGGGAGTCGAGGAACTCCACATAGTCGAGCACCTGATACAGGCGCTCATCCGAGAGCCCGTCGAGCTTTCGCAGGATGCGGTCGCGCAGGAATTCGTTCATCGAACGCCAGAGCACGGGGAACGGGGAGCGGGGCGAGAGTCGGCCGCGCACGCAATCGGCAACGATGCTGAAGGTGCGCTACGACACCGTGCGACGTCAACAACGCGTGCCCCGCGTGGTTCTCCGCCCTCACCCTCTCCAACGCGCGCGGCGACCGCGGGCGTCAATGTGCACGTACGCCTTGCCCTGTCCCCGTTCCCCGTACAGACCGAGACCACCCGCGAGGTCGGGGTGCTCGCGCTCGACGGTCTCGACCGCCGCGGCGATGAGCCGGGTATCCACGCTCGTTATCGCGCCGTCACCGTTCGCATCGATCGTAACGTCCGCGGCGTCGCCATACTGATGCCGGCTGTCGCGCGCGGAGCGGCGCACTCGCCGATTGTACGACGGCGAGCGGTAGCCGGAATGCACCTCCACGGTCAACCGCAGATCCTGGTCGCCGCGCAGATGCGCGATCTCGGCGATGACCAGCTCGAGCTTGTCCAGGAGACGGCCGCTGAGCGCCGCATAACGAGGCCACGTCTGCTGGCCGTCGTGCGTCAGAAAGTCCGAGAGCCGAAGATGCGTGCTGAGCGGGAGGTCCACGTCACTCTGCTCTACCTGAACGAAACCATCAGGGCGCTCGCGCGTCCCGCCCAATCGCTCCGCCACGTAGGTCCCGATGCGGAAGCCGTTGAGCGTTGAGCCGAGCTTCTCGGCGAAGGGAACGAGGACGGCAATGGTGATCCCGTCCACGACCTGAAGTTCGTTCGCGCGAACCAGCGCCAATTTGTAGAACCCCGGCTCCTGGGGCGCGACGACGCGCGAACCGACCAGCGCGCGCACGGAATCGGTGCCGACGGAATCGGAGACGCGCACCCAGAGATACTGCAGCGCCGCAAAATCACCCTGGACTTCGAGCGGGTAACTGACGCTGTCGCCCGGCAGCACGAAGCGCACTCTCACATCGCCGCTGCGACCGAAGGCGTCGGCCGCCGGCGTGACGAACGGCAGCGGCGCGACAGCGCGCGCGAGGACCGGACGCGGCCGCACCAATGACGAGGGCCCGTCGTAGAAGCGCAGTATCGCGACCGCCGCTGTACCGAAGACAAGCAGCGACCAGAGGGAGCGAGGACGCGGCTTCGCCGAGGATGCCGCGTGGCGCCGATCGCTCACGCCCGACCCCAGCGTGCGCGGTGTCCCCTGACGTCGATGTGCGCGAATGGGCCATGTGCCCGGGTGGCGCGATACAGGCCCGCGCCGCCCACCAACTCCGGATGGGAGCGTTCGACGCGTTCAACCGCCTCGACGATCACCTGGGCATCTCGCGTGTCGACTCGACCATCGCGGTTCAGATCATCCATGCGGCCGTCGCTATTGTTGTCCACGAAAATATCGGCCGCGTCGCCGTACTGATGGCGACTGTCCGAGGCGCGCCCGCCACGTCTCACACCGCGGGCATTGTACTGCGGCGTCCGGAAGCCCGACATGACGCGGACGTTATGAACGGGGACACCATTCGCCTCGAGATCCGCGATGACGAGCTCCAACTTGTCCACGAGGTCTTCGCGAAGCACCAGGTACTTGGGCCACACGGCCTGCTGGTCGTGGGTGAGGAAATCGCGCAGGCGGAAGTGTTCGGAGACGGGAGTGTCCTGGTTCTCAGGCGTCACGCGAATGAACCCTTCCGGATTGCCGTAGGCCTCGCTGCGCGCCTGACGACGCTCTCCCGGCCACGAGCCGAGACGATACGAACCGACGCGCCCGAGTTCCTTGGACGAGAACGGGAGCATCGTGATAAACGAAAACGTGGCGCCGATCGCGCTGTCGGTCAGGGCGTAGATACCAGGAATCCGCAACGCGGAATCACCGAACATCTGCGTCAGGAGCGGGAGGTCCAGCAGATGGGACGGCGCGAGCAACCGAGCGCGCAGCTTGCGGCTTCGCCCCAACAGTGAATCGCCGATCAGCCGCTTGGCGGCGGCGCCGTCCGCGATGCCGAGGAGCGGGACGCCGAGCGGGAGGGCCGTGGCTGTCCCAACGACTTCGGATTCACCAGCCAGAGCGCCGCGCGCTGACGCGAGGGCGACCACTCCGAGCCCAATGAGCCCGAGCACGCGGCCACACTGCCGCATGCGAGTACGAAATTGTTGCACTTTTGCTGCCTCCCTGGCAACCAGACTGGCGACGCGAACCGGCTACGTCGTCTCACGGCTTTGCGCATCGGCAGACCGCCGACTTGCCCTGAGCAAGGAGTCTCCCCTTTCGGAGAGCACGGAAAGAACCCGACTCGTCCAAGTTACACCAAACAGACGACTCGTCCAGCTATTGACGACGGAGATTCCTGGGGGAAACTGGCCGTTCGGCCAGCAATCCGCCGCCAATCCGCCGCCTAGTAAATGAAAACCGGGGTGCCGACTGGGACAGTTGCGTACAGCGTCTCGATATCCTCGTTGCGCAACCGAACGCAGCCGTGACTGACCGCTTGGCCAATCGAGGAGGGGTTGTTCGTGCCGTGCAGGGCATAGCCATCGCCGAGGAGTAGGCGATGGGTCCCCAGGACTTTGTCATACTTGCGTTGATTGGTGCCGAAGGGCGGGATGATGATATTGCCGTTGACGACGATCTCCCGACCATCATGCGCTTCGAGGGGGACGCGTCTACCGTCGGCGAACTCTTTCACGACATCGTTGCCTGCGACGGTCACGATGCTGCCGTCGGAGGCGGGGATCGTCTGACCACGGTTGAGCTTCACGACGCCCAGACCGCGCTTCTTCGCCTGCTCGATGAAATGCCAATCGGGCGGGACCCACATCGGATCGGTTTCCTTGCCCTGCACCACGAGTCGGCCGCGGGGTGTCTCGAATTTCCAGCTGTTCCCGCCCTCTTTCTCCAGCGTCTTGCCGCTGCCGGTGGCGACCTGTGTGGTGAAAAGCACTTCCTGGCCCCGCTTGTACCAGAGCCGGCGCTCCTCGATGCTGACCACGAGGTACGGGCGATCTTTCGGGGCTTCTGGACTTGCTTCCAGGACGCGCTGCAGCGTGTCATTCGCGGCTCCGACGCTCTTCTTCACGTCTTCGAGCAGCTCGATGTTATCGTTGAACACCATTCGCGTTACGTCGCGCCGATATCGCACCTCCGCCGTATTCGCGAGCAGGGCGGTGCTTGCAGCAAAAACGAGCACAACACCGGCAATGAGGCCATACGCCACCTTGCCGCCGCTGCGAAAAAACTTCGGAATGTCAGGCATCGTTTCTGTCCCTTCGAAAGCGTTTTAGGACAATACGTTGAATTGGTACACCGCGGTCAGGACGCAGTTCCGCCGATACACTGGCCATACGGCCTGTGTATCGGCCCTACCCTAATAGAAATAAATCGTGATCCCCGGCTTGAGGTTCGGAGCGATCGCCTGCAGATCCGGGGCGCGCGCGCGAACACTGCCGGCCATGACGTACGACGAATCACTCAAAGGTCCGGCGCTTGGCGTGGCGTAGATGACGGTGCCTCCGTTGAGCAGAATCGCGACGGTACCCAAGGCGCCCTTGAGCGTCCGATCCCTGGGTGGGGTAAGCCCGCGATCCAGGTACACCCACTCCGGAACGGTCCACCCGTCGTTTCCGTCGAGGATGCGCTCGACCGTCCGCGATCCGCGCGGAATCGCCATGCGCACCGTATCGGGGCTCACACCGACCGTCTTCTCTGGTCCAACGCGGACCCGCATGTCGCGCAGGATAGCGCCCTCGCGCTGCAGGTACATCTTGCCGCTGTCGACCGCCAGAGCCAGATGCAGCGCCTTATCGCCTTGCGCTTGGCGGCGGATGAGCTCCACCATCACCTTGAACCGGTTCTCCTGATTAGCCAGGAGCATGTCCGCCTTGCGGCGCTCCGTGCTGGACATGCCGGTCCGCAGCCGGTCCACCTCCCGCTCGTACCGGACACGCTTGTAGATGATCCACCCGTCAATGGCGAGCATGGAGAGCAACGCGAACGCCATGGTGGCCACAATGCCAGGATACGCGTGCCGGAATTCTCCCCAGCCGGCGCGGCGGCGCTCCTGACCGGGCGCACGCGGTGGTTCGCCCGGGGGCGCCGAGGGAGGCTGTATATCAGGTCGTTCCATGGTGATGAGTTTTCGAAGTAGGGTCGTCGCACAGGAGTGTGTCGGGCATCCGCGCGACGCCGCGGCGCAGGAGCCGGGGCACGGAAGATACCGTGTAATCGGCGTCGCTGTAGGCCAGTGATGCCGACGTCACCGACGCGTGATGCTCTGGAGGTCGAGCAGGGGAACGCCGACAGGCTCGCTCCGCCCGTTGCGGACCCGAGCGGTGACTGTCAGCTCCGCCATGGCCGGGAGCCCGCGCGCGACGGCGAGGAGTGACGGCGGGACCGCCAGGTACAGCAGCGAGTTCTCGTTCCCCGGCCCCCGCGCGAGCATGTACGACTCGTTAGGCGCCAGATCGCGCCGAAGCGGGTCGGCGCGCTGGAGCGCGTAGAAGGTCACTGCCCAGCGCACGACCTTGCCCCGCGCGCCCTCGGGATCCGCGCGCAGGTCGGCGGCGCTGAGCGAGACGCGCAGCGCCGTGTCCGTCGGCAGCAGGTCGCGCTCCGGCACCCATCCTTCAACGCGCACGCGCACCCAGCCACGCTCGCGCGCGATGGGAGCCACCGCGACGCCGCTGTCGGCCGACGCGACGGAGCCAGCATCCGCGTCCGGCGCGATCCGCAACCGCAGCGATCGCGCGGGCTGCAGCGCCCCGGGGAGCGCGGTCACGGGAACCTCCGCCGCTGACGGTGGGTCCGGCTCCGTGATCGCCTGTGAAGGTCGAGCCGCAAGACCCGACGGTGCTCGAGCGGGAGCATCGCTCGCGCGGCGCGTGGCCGGACGCTCGGTTCGATCCGGCGCGGGCGGTGGCTTCGTCGCCGCCGCGGCTCGCGGCGTGGCGAGTTCCCGAGTGGCGATCCACCCACTGCGACGGACCCGGATCCAGTCCCCGCGGCGGCTCACGCGCGACAGACCCATGCCTTCCGGCAGCTGCGCGAGGATGGCGGCCGCGGTTGAGCCTTCCGCCCGCAGACGCGCTCCCTCGCGCGTGACAATCAGCGGAAAGTCGGCCCGTCCGCTGCGCACAACCGAGCTGTCCACGAAGCCGTCAACGGTGACCTGCGTGAAGCCATCGCGCGCGGTGCCCGGCGTCACGGCTGTTCCCGCCGCCAGAGTGACAAGCGTTCGTCCCCCGGGTGCGACGCGCAGCGCCGCACGTGCTGGCAACGCCGACTGCGCGTGCAGTCGCGTCGTCAGAATCACCGCGAGAAGAAGAGCGTAACGCATCGCTGGTTGGAGAATGTGTGGCCGCGTACATTTCCCGTCGCCCGTGCGAGTATATCACCGTTCATTCCTCGATCATAGATGCTGAACAGCAGTCGTCGGCTCCGTCCCGTCGTGCTCGTGGTGCTCGACGGGTGGGGACATCGTGCCGAGCGCGAGGGCAACGCCATCGCGCTCGCCAGCACGCCGACGTGGGACGGGCTCGTCGCGAGCGCGCCGCATACGCTGCTCGGCGCATCAGGATTCGCCGTCGGATTGCCCGAAGGCCAGATGGGCAACAGCGAGGTGGGCCACCTGAATCTCGGCGCTGGCCGCGTCGTGATGCAGGATCTGGTGCGCATCACGTTGTCGATCCAGGAGGGTGCGTTCTTCCAGAATGACGCGCTGACGGGTGCCTGCGACCACGTGACGCGCAGCGGAGGAACACTGCATCTGATGGGGCTCATCGGCGACGGCGGCGTGCATGCGATCGACCAGCATTGCTTCGCGCTGATCGACCTCGCCGAGCGCCGAGGTTTGTCTGGACGGCGCGTGGCGATCCACGCGCTGCTCGATGGCCGCGACACGATGCCCACGTCGGCACACGGCTACATGCGCGACCTGCTGGCGCACACCGCCCATGGCGGACGCGCGCGGATCGCGAGTCTCGGCGGTCGGTACTTCGGCATGGATCGCGACAAGCGCTGGTCACGGACCGAGTTGTGGTATCGCGCGGCCGTCGACGGCGTCGGCCCGCGGGTCAGCGATCCGCTGCGTGCCATCGAGGACGCTCACGCGCGTGGCGAGACGGACGAATTCGTCGTGCCGATGGTGGTCGAACACGACGGCGCGCCCGTGGCGCCGATGCGTGCAGGCGACGCGGTCATCTTCTTCAACTATCGATCGGACCGCATGCGTCAGATCGTGCGCGCGATCGGCGATCCGTCGTTCACGGAGTTCGACGTAACGCACAGACCGTCGCTGGCGCTGGTCACCATGACGTCCTACGACCGGACATTTCCCTACCCTGCGGCCTTCGCTCCGTTCTCGATGGCGCGCATTGTGGCGGAGGTGTTGTCGGACAGCGGCAAGACGATGTTCCGCACCGCGGAGACGGAGAAGTATGCGCACGTGACATATTTCTTCAACGGCGGCGTTGAGCCGCCGTACCCTGGCGAGGAGCGGGAGTTGGTACCGAGCCAGAAGGTGGCTACGTATGATCTGATGCCCGAGATGAGCGCGGCCGGTGTCACCGACGTGCTGTGTCGCGCGATCGCCGGCGGCCATCACGATTTCCTGTTGTGCAACTACGCCAACGGCGACATGGTGGGACATAGCGGATCGCTGCCGGCGACCATCGCCGCGGTGGAGACTGTGGATCGCTGCCTCGCGCGCGTGATCGCGGCCTCGCACGCGGCCAATGCCCGGCTCATCGTCACCGCTGACCACGGCAATTGCGAGTTGATGATCGACCCCGCCACTGGCGGACCACATACGGCGCACACCACCAACCCGGTGCCGCTCGTCATCGTTGACCCGGACGGCTCGCGCCCCTTGCGAGCCGGCGGAGCGCTGTCCGACGTGGGCCCCACGATACTTTCCATGCTCGACCTCGAGCGACCGGCGGAAATGACCGGTTCTGACCTGCGATTGATCGGAGTGACTTCGTGAAAGCTGGATTCGTCTGCACCGCCTTGTTGCTACTCGCCACGCCGGCCGTCGCACAGGTTGGCCATCCCCCCGCCGACAGCCCCTATCGCGATCTGGAGTTCCGCCAGGAGCTCTCGGTGGTCGCCGGCTATTTTTTCGCGGCCAAGGATCCCGCGGGCGTCGCGCCGCGCAGCGCGCCGATGCTTGGTGCGCGTTACGAGGCTCGCGTGGGGGGTCCCGCGATGCTGATGGTGCGGGCCGCGAGAGTATTTTCGGAGCGTCGCGTCATTCGGCCGGACACGACTGCAGCGTTTCGCGACCTCGGTGTGCGCAGCTGGCCCTTGTACCTGGCCGACGTGGGACTGACGCTGAATCTGACGGGACAGAAAAGTTTCCATCATCTCGTTCCCGTCACGTCGCTTGGCGTGGGCGTGGCCTCGGACCTGAAATCGCCGGACGCCGGCGGATTTCACATGGGCACCTCCTTTGCATTCTCGCTGGGTGGTGGCGTGCGCTGGGTGCCAGGCGGACGCTTTCAGGTGCGGGCCGACCTGACCGATCACCTGTATCAGATCAAATACCCGCCGCTGTATTATCGACTGGCGAGCGACAGCACGCAGGTGTTGAAGAATTCGCAGGGGCGCTCTGTGTGGAAGCACAACGCCGCCATCACCGTCGGAGCGTCGTACCTGTTGTTCCGGTAGCGCTCCGCCCACACGCGGCAATCCCGCGGAGCCGAGGACACCATCATCCCGCCCGTGTTCTCCTGCACGCTCACACGCCGCGTGACCTTCGCCGCGGCGCATCGGTACTTTCGTCCGGAATGGAGCGACGCGCGCAACGCGGAGGTGTTCGGCCTGTGCGCGCGCCCCAACTTCCACGGACACACCTACGTGTGCGATGTCAGCGTACGCGCACCCATTGACGCTGTCACGGGGTTCGTCGTGGATCTCGGCGTGCTGGACCGCGTATTGGCCACCGAGGTTCGCGATCGTTTCGACCACCGGAACATCAACACCGACATCGCGGACTTCGCCGACGGTCTGCTGGTCCCAAGCGGCGAGAATCTGGCGCGATTCATTTTCGAGAAAGTCCAGGCGGCGCTGGGAGACGCCGCGGTGGTCACCGCCGTGACTGTGGCTGAAGACGCCACACTGAGCGCGACCTACTCGCGCGACTGATGGTCCCACCTCTCGGTTCGCCGCCGCGCGGAGCGCGGAGCGGCCGATTGCGCTAGCGAATCGCCTTCGCGCCGTCGCCCCGGACGAACAGCAGGTGCTGACGCGCCGTGCCGCGAGTGGCGCGCACAACGTTGACCTGGTCGTCGAACATCTCGTGGAGCAGCGTATTGGAGAGCGACCAGTGGCGCGTGCCGGCTGGCAGTGACGCGCGAACGCAGAGCACCACCAGGTCGTTCTCGCGCCGGAGCCCACACCACGACAGCGGGACGATCGCACCACGCTCACGCCGAAGCACGACAGTGCGAGCGACGTACGCGAACGCCGCGCGCTCGAACATCGCGGGCGACGACTGCGCTTGTGGCTCGCGGCGAGCGATGCCGGCGTTGAAATCGTCGCTGAAGATCCGGATGCTGGCGCGGACCGTCCGTCCGTCGGTGACCAGGTCGGTGATCGTTGTGTGCAATGGGTGCGCGGCGGCGGGGACCACCCGGCACGTGCCCAGCGCGCCGGCCGCGAACGCCACCGCGCACAACAGCCGGCGCACGGGCACTCCCTGTACGACGTGCGGACGTGTCACCAAGGGCTCCGGAGCAGGGCCCAGCGCACCGCGATCACCGAGACGGCGAGGGAAACGGTTACCACGCGCCACCGCGTGGCGGCTTCCGCGGAGCGCCGAACGAGGTGCAGCAACCGGTCAGCCCCAGCAAAGAGCAGCGTGAGGAGTGCCAGCACAGCGAGCTGTGCCAACTCGACGCCCACGTTGAAGCCCACGAGCGGCAGGACAATGCCTTCGCCTGGAAAGACGGAGCGCAGATAGTTCGCGAAACCGGCACCGTGAACGAGTCCAAACGCGCCGGCGAGCATCGGCCGATAGCGGCGGCGCCACGGCGATGGGGGCCGCCGGACGAGAATGAGATTTTCGATGCACGTCGCGACGATGGTAACGGGAATCAGGAACTCGATCCATTCCGCGCCGATCCGGAGTGAACCCGTCACCGCGAGCGCGAGCGTGATGGAATGGCCGACGGTAAATGCGCTGACCACCCACACCGCATCGCGCCAGTCGCGTCCTCGATAGATCACCGCGAGCGCGAGAAGAAACAGCACATGGTCGAGCGCGGTAACGTCGGTGATATGCCGGAAGCCCAGCTCGAGGAAGGTGAGGAGTTCGCTCATGGTCCTCCTCCCGCGGCGATGGCGGCGGCGTGCCGGTGGAGCAGTGGATCATCCGTACCCATGCGGAGCGCCTGTGCCGTGGCGGCGCGAGCCTCGCCGGGCTGGCCGGCGCGAAAGAGTGCCCACGCGAGCACATCGTAGCCGTATACGTCGCGCCGCTCCCTGATCTCCTCCTTCGCCTTGGCCAGCACCAGCGGGATGTGCCGCCCCCGGTCGAGCAGATACAGGCTCAGGTCGCGGTGAAAGGGCCCCGACTGCGAAACGAATGCCGCGTCGAGGACGCGATCATATTCAGCGGCACGATCCGCGTCGCCGGTGGCGCGGTACGCGCTCGCCAGCGTCGCCAGCGTACCGGCGTCGAGCGACTTGGCCAGCGAGCGCTCACCGAGCTCGATGGCGGCCGTCCAATTCTCACGCGACGCTTCGAGTGACGCGAGCGCCGCGAGCACGCGATGATCGTCGGGCGCGATGGCAAGGGCGTCGCGCATCGCGCGACGCGCGGCACGAACATGGCCGCGCCGCAGCTCGTGCTGCCCGATTCGCAAATGAAACCAGGCAACCTGCTCGCGCGGCAAGTCGCTGCGGGTGAGCGCGCTGTCGCGTGCTCCTTTCAGAATCCGTAGCGCGATGTTGTCGCGTCCCTGAATCTCTTCCCACCGGGCGAGGCGAGGCGCGATGGGGAGCGCGCTCCGTGCCCGCATGATGGAGCGGAACGACGAGCGTGCGGCCGCATAATCGCCGAGCTCGAGCTGCGTTTCGGCGAGGAGCGAGCGATACAGCTCGTTGGCGGAATCGCTGGCGAGCAGTTGCTCCGCGACTCGGCGCGCCTCCACGAAGCGGTGCTGCTCCAGGAGCGCCGATGCCAGCACCAGCAAAGTGGACGTGTTGTGGGCCGTGCGCAGCGCCAGAGAAGCGCGGGCCGCCTGCTCAGCGCGAATGGCGTCATGCGGATCGCCCGACTCCCGGCCGCGCTGCAGGTACAATGTCGCGAGGCGGGCACGATCGAGCGCACTGGCCGTGTCACGCAGGGCACGGGCGGAGTAGAACTCGATATCCGCGTCGTGAATTTCGAGATCGGTCATGCCTGGGGCCGCTGCGGCGGCAGCCGGCACATCCGGCCCGACGCGGAGCAACCTGGCGGTCGCGCCGAATGTCAGGAGCAGCAGAACCATTCCGGCGGTGACCCAGCGTGCCGAGAGGCGCCGGCGAGCAGCGCCCGCAACCCACTCGCCGGCCCGAAGGCCGGACCGGCGAGGAAGGTCGCTCATGCTAGTTGCGCGGCGCCAGGAACGGGAACGCCGACTGGAAGGGGCTGTCGCTTGGAACGTTATCGCTCACCAGTCCCGGCGAAACGTTGTTGTTGTTGCCCAAGGCATTGCCGAAGACCACCATCAAGCTGAGGTCCACGACGTCATCCGCGAGCTTGCGCCCGCCGTAGCCATTCGTGAGCGCATGCTGCAGATAGCCCGCCGTGGTCGGGGCCTTGTCCGTCTGAACGGTGATCACGTCCGGAAGGAGCGCGTCCGCAACCGCGCCGGCGTAGGCCGCGTCGCGGCCAGCCACCGTCGTGATGAATTTGACGACCTTCGCCTTGAAGTTCGTGCGGTCGGTGCTCGGAATGCCCGCGTCGTGGAAATCGTGGTCGCGCTTGTCCAGGAAAACTTCGGCCACGAGCGGGGCGCCGAGGCGCTCGATCTGGTTATAGATCCGCGCGCCGCCGGGGCCGACGCCGTTATTGTCATTGTCGTCATCCCCGCAGGCGGTGATGGCGCCGAGCGTGAGGGCCATCCCAACCGTGAAACGAAGTGTGCGTGTGCTGATTCGCGTGAACATGTCGTGAGACTCCCTGAGGTGTCAGTATGAGGCAGAAAGGATCGTGTCCGATGTTAGCGGCTGATGGTGCCCCACACGCCGAGCTTCGCTCCGCCGCCGGCCGTAAGCCGGGACTCGGGCAACTCGATCGCGATGGAGAGCGCATTGATGCCTGCCAGGAAGTTGACTGGCGTGCCGCCCGCGAATGGCGGATTCGGACCGCGGAACCGCGTTGCCGTGGGCGTTTCCGGAAGCGCGGCGAGCGGACCCGTTACTGGCTTGCGATCGGGAATGATGCGGAAGAACTGCTCGAGATCCACGAAGAACGGGTCATCCCGAACACCGGCGAAGACGCTGATGTCCGAGTTGGAGCCGGTCCCGGTGAGCACGGCGTCCGTATTGCCGGTGACGTTCGGCGTTCCAGAAAGCAGGATCGTGGCCGCGCCGCCCCGAGCGATGGGCGTGCCCAACGGATCCATGAGCGATGGCGGCGCCATGGGACCACGGACGACGATCCTGCGCTCATTGTTGGCGGTGCTGTCGAACGTGACCTGAATGACGAGGTCTTCGACACCGTTGCCGTTGTTATCAATCTTGAACTGGTACAGCAGGTTGGGATCAAACTTTGCGCCGGCGCTCTGCGCGGGTGTCAGCGGAGAGGACGTCACCATTACGAGGGTGATTCGGTCAGCGCTGGCGTTGCCCGCACCGCCGGGAAACACATACATGTCCGTGATGTCGGTCCGCGG
>JANNOC010000152.1:0-18805 GCA_031398865.1 Gemmatimonadota bacterium
CCCCCCCCGGCGGCCCGGCCCCCCCCACCCCCGGGCCCCCCCGCGCCCCCCCCCCCCGCCCGCCCCGCGCCGCCCGCACCACTGCCCGCCGGCCTTCCAGCGCCCCGTCCGCGCGTGGGGCGACCACCGAAGATGTCATCCTCTTCCTCGGCTTCATCCCCTTCCGTGACCGGAGCCGTTTCGTCGCGCTCCTCGTCGTCCTCTTCGTCGGGCGCATCCCAGAGGTTCTCGCTTTCGTCCTTGGTGATGCCCCATCCGCCGTCCTCCTCGTCGTCGTCGTCGTACGAAGCACCTCCCCCTCCCCCTCCCCCTCCCGCCCCACCGCTACCGCCTCCGCCGCCATATCCAAGCTCGTCGGACTCATCGTCGCGATCGGAAAACGAAAACGTTTCGGGCAACTCGTCACCGCGCGGCATGACCGCCTCCTGTCCAGAGTAATGTGCTCAGCTGCTCGCAACGAAAGTCGCAAGGCAGGCTGCACGAGACGTGCCCTGCAACGCGTGAGATATACGCGCGTGGCCGTCGGGCGCATCACCCGAATACCATGCGCGGAGCAATCCGTCAAGCACCGCGGTCACGGGCGCGCGCGAAGCGGGGAATCGATCATCGTGTGCGTGCCGGTGTGCGTCGCCAGTGCTCGTGCCGCTCTACCGCACGTCGTCTATGAACACCAGCGACTTTCGCGTCTCGACGACCTTGCGAAGGGCGTGGAAGACCGCGGGCTCGAGCAGAATCCCCGCGTGCTTTTCCAGGTGATCCAGCGTCTGCTCCGCCGTCATCGGATCGCGATAGGCGCGTTTGGAGGTCAGCGCGTCAAACGCATCGGCCGCCGCCAGAATCCTGCCGCCGATGGAAATGTTCTCGCCGCTCAGCCCCTGCGGATAGCCGCCGCCGTTCCAGTGCTCGTGATGGTGGTGCACGTAGCGCAGCGACTCCCCGATGTGCTTCAAAGGTGCGAGGATCTCCATCCCGATCTGCACGTGCTGCTTGACATGCTCGAACTCGTCCGGGGTGAGCGGGCCTGGCTTGTTCAGTACCGCTTCGCGAATGCCGATCTTCCCGACGTCGTGCAGGCGGCCGGCGAGCCGAATGTGCTCCACCGTGTCCTCGTCGAGCTCGAGGAAGTCCGCGATGGAAACGGCGAATTCGGCCACCCGCTGCGAATGTCCGCGAAGATAGATGTCCTTCGCTTCCATCGCATTGATCAGGGTCTCCGCTACCCTGATGGTCAGTGCGCGCAGCGACTGCTTCTCCGTTTCCAGTTCGGTTGTGCGCAGCGCAACTTCCTCGCGGATCAGGCGCTCCACGTGGCGCTGCTGGATGGAGAGCTCGCGCTTGTGCAACGCGCGCTCGATGGCGTGCTGTAGGTCGGGGAGCTCGACCGGCTTCATCAGGTAATCCATCGCTCCCTGGCTCAGCGCTTCCGTCGCGGTTGGCGCGTCGTTGACCGCGGTAAGCATGAGGATCGCGATGTCCGGGTCCGCCGCGATCGCCTTGGCGACGACCTCCACGCCCGACATCCCCGGCATTCGAACGTCACACAGCAGCAACGTGAACTTCTGCTGTGAGAGTGTCGCCAGGCCCGCCGCGCCCGAGTCCGCCGTATGCACCTCGTATCCGCGCGAGCGCAGGAACTTGCCGAGGGCGAGACGAATGGTCTCCTCATCGTCCACGACGAGGATGCGCTTCACCCCCTGCTCCCCCCGGGCTGTGAATGAGCGCGTTGCGTGCTGTGACGATGTGAATTCGTTCATGCGAAGTCAGATGCCCAATTCGACACGGCACGCGCGGCTACGCGCGACGCGTCCACACCAGCCGATCAGACGAACCAACATGGCGGATAGCTCGTGGCGTCGCTATCCGTCGACGAACTCCACGGAAACAGGGCGTGTGATGATGCCCGCCTCGACCCCACGTTGGAGAAAGAGGCGAACGGCCCGCCGCCCGTCGTCGCCGTAGTCGAGCGTGCTGTCGTTCACGTACATACCGACAAACGTGTCGGCCGTGTTCCGGTCCAGCCCTCGAGCATACTGCATGGCGTGATCCATGGCGGCGACCCGGTGAGTCAAGGCATAGGCAATGCTCTCCCGCAAATGGCGCGAAACCTTTCGAATCAGCGCCGCGCCGAGGTCCTTTCGGATAACATTGCCACCAAGAGGCAGGGGCAGTGCCGTCTCCGCATGCCACCACTCCCCCATGTCGGCCACCAGATGCAGGCCGCGTTGCGAATAGGTGAGCTGTCCCTCATGAATAATGAGACCCATCTCGGCGTGTCCGTCGGCGACGGCGTCCTCGATCGCATCGAAGGCCGTGGGAATGGCGATGAAGTTCGGTTCGTAGAGCTTGAGTGCGAGATACGCGCTGGTGAGGAGTCCCGGGACAGCGATGCGCGCTCCCCGCACATCGCCGCGCGACTTCGGCTCCCGGGCAATCAGGCGCGGGCCGTAGCGGTTGCCAAGCGACGCACCATGAGGGAGCAGTGCGTATCGGTCGGTGAGATAGGCGTAGGCGTGAATCGAAACCGCCGTTACTTCAAGCTCGCCGCGAAGCGCGCGCTGGTTGAGTGTCTCGATGTCCTGCAGCTCATGTACGTACGTCAGCCCTTCGGTATCGATCTTCCCTTGGGCGAGCGCGTAGAACATGAACGCATCGTCGGAGTCCGGGCTGTGCGCGACGTGAATGGTCGACATGTCGGCCGGCGGGGAGGAGGCCGCGCTCATGCCCCGGCCCGACGGCGGGCACGCGCCACGGCGCTGTCAATGTCCACGCGGTGCAGGGCGTACTCGTCCAGCGCCCTGCGCATTTCGCCGGCATACGCCGCAAGCATTCGGCGCTCGAAGTCGCGTCGCGCAACATCGTCCTTCCGCGCGGCGGCGGCGTTCGCGGCGAGCGTGAGCCCCAACAGGTGCGCCGGACTCTCGCGCAGGATGGAGTCCGCCTGAGCCCGGGCGAGCTCCAGCGCGCCCGACACTTCGCCGATGCGGCCGAGGTCGTAGCGCTGATCCAGGTTGAGCGGCCCGAGCATCTGGAAGGCAGACAGGGCCATGGGCGCGAAGAATTGCACGCTATCGGGTTTCCCCTGCTCGTGGAGCAGCATCACACGATTGAATAAGCGCGCGGCCCGCTCCTCTGGAGAGAGCTGCGAGATATCGGGTGCGCGCAGTACGGGCGCGTCGGCCGGCATGTCGAGGCCCGCCTGGGGAAAGGCGCTCCGGGGCGCATCCAGCGCTCCGCCGCGCGCGGCCCCGAATCTCTGGCCCGCGATCATGGCGACGAGCGCCAGCAGTGCGATGCCCGCCACAGCCCAGGGGAGTGGCGACGGCCGGTCTTCGGTACGCGGGGCGGGCGCACCGGCCGCCATGCCACAGCGATGGCAGAAGCGCGCCCCCGGGGTCAGGGCAGTGCGGCATCCGTTGCAGATGGCGCCATCGAGCGAGACGCCGCAGCGCGGACAGTACTGGCTTCCAGGCGGCACCCCAGCGGTACAGCCAGGGCAGTTGACGGTGGTGGACGACATGCGACTGCGCGGCTCCCGCGCTGCGCTATCTATCGCGCGTGGAGTGCTTTCCGCCGGGTTGCGAAATCTTCTCGACGGTTTTCTCAGCCTTCTTGCCGTCACGAACATCGAGCACGACGTCCGCCTGGGACACGATGCCGACCAGCGCACCCTTCTCATCCACGATAGGTATTCGGCGCACCTGCTCCCGGCTCATCAGCTCCATGACCGATTCCACGCTGTCATTCTCGCGTGCGGTCTGAGGCGCGGTGCTCATGATTTCGCTCACGCGGCAATGCGCGGCGTTCTTTCCTTCCGCGACGCACCGGATCGCGATGTCGCGATCGGTCAGGACGCCCACAAGCCGCTTGCTGCTGGACGCGTCAACGACCGGCACGACGCCGACGTCCTCGGACTTCATGATCCGCGCGGCGTCCGTCAGGGGCGTATCGGGAGTGACGCTCTTGGGATTCGTCGTCATGATCTCACGTGCTTTCATCGTGCTCTCTCCGTAAGATTGCGTCGGAGGAAGGGGCAAGGGGTGTGCCGTGAAGGGGTCGAGCGCGGGAGGGGTTCAGGGCTCGCGAAGTGGGCTTGGGGGGTGGGGGGTGGCGGCATCCCCGGGGATTGGAAGGCGTCGGTCGTCAGTTATCAGTTATCAGTTATCAGCTTCTGCTGGTCGATCAATCTCACAGGCACATGATCAAACAACCTCGCTCGGCGGTTCCTGATCTCGCGGGCGCGTCGGGCCGTGATGTTCTCGAGCTCGCGGAGGCGAACAACGTTCGCTTCATGCGGCTGCAGTTCACGGACATCCTCGGCATCAACAAGAACGTCGAGATTCCTCCCTCGCAGTTCTCGAAGGCACTCGAGGGAAACATCATGTTCGACGGCTCCTCGATCGAAGGTTTCGTGCGTATCGAGGAGTCCGACATGCTGTTGCGCCCCGACCTCTCGACCTTCCGGATCTTTCCGTGGGGGAATCCCGAGAATCGGATCGCGCGGCTGATCTGCGACATCACGACGCCGGACGGGGAACCATTCCCGGGCGATCCGCGCGCGGCGCTGCGGCGGCAGATCGCGCGGGCAGCGGCGATGGGCTTCACGATGAACGCGGGGATGGAGGCCGAGTTCTTCATGTTCCGTCCCGACGCGGCGGGCAACGCGACGACAGTGACGCACGACGTGGGCGGATACTTCGACCTGGCGCCCGCGGACCTCGGCGAAGACGCTCGGCGCGCGATCGTCGACACGCTGGAGCAGATGGGCTTCGAGGTGGAGGCGGCGCACCACGAAGTGGCGCACGGGCAGCACGAGATCGACTTCAAGTACGCGAACGCGCTGGCGACGGCGGACAACATCACGACGTTTCGTTTCGTGGTGAAATACGTCGCCCAGCAGTTCGGGCTGGTCGCGTCGTTCATGCCGAAGCCGATCTTCGGGCAGAACGGCAGCGGGATGCACACGCATCAGTCGCTCTTCCGCGGACGGGAGAACGCGTTCTTCGATCCCGCGGCCGAGTGGCAGCTGTCGGCGACCGCGCTGCACTACATCGGCGGCCATCTCCGGCACGCGCGCGGCTACTGCGCCATCACCAACCCGTTGGTGAATTCGTTCAAGCGGCTGGTGCCGGGGTACGAGGCGCCCGTGAACGTCGCGTGGTCCATGCATAACCGCTCGCCGATGATCCGCATTCCCGCGAAGCGGGGCCTCGGCACGCGCTGCGAGGTGCGCATTCCCGATCCCGCGGCCAATCCGTATCTGGCACTCACGGTGATGCTGGCCGCCGGGCTGGATGGCATCGAGACGAAAGCGGACCACCGGGAGCCGGTCAACACGAACATCTGGGAGATGTCCCACCGGGAGAAACGGCGCTTGCGCATCGACGACCTGCCGCACGATCTCAACGAGGCGTGCGACGAGTTGGAAAAGGACGAGGTGATTCTGGAGGCGTTAGGCAGTCATATCGCCAGCCACTTCATCGCGGCGAAGCGGCAGGAGTGGACGGAGTATATCTCGCAGGTGAGTGCGTGGGAGCTGGAGAACTATCTTGCCAAGTACTGAAAGGGAACAGCGAGTTGTCAGTCATCAGTTGTCAGTTAACTGACTACTGAAAACTACTGAAAACTGATAATTGATCACTGACGACTCGTTCTTCCCCTTTTCACACCGGAAACAGCATCTCCCGATACTTCGGTAGCGGCCAGCACGTATCCGCGACCACAAGCTCGAGCGCATCGGCGATTTCCCGAACGGCCGCCATGGCGGCGGCGGCGTCGTTTGTCAGGTACTTCGCCTGCTTCTCGGGCGCGTCGTGCAGGGCCTCGGCGCGCTCGATGGCGGTCGCGAGCTTGCGCTGGCGCGCGCGCAGCTCCTCGATCAGCGCGCCGACCTCGTTGGCGGCGGCCAGCTGCGGGATCGACGTGATCCCCCCGGCTTTGGCCTGCGCCGCCGCGCTCGCGAGCGAGCCCGCATACTCGAATGCGGCAGGGAGGATCATGGTATCCACCATCTGGCGCAGCGTGTGAAGCTCGATCAGCAGGTCCTTGACGTAGCGCTCCAGCCGGATATGAAAGCGCGACTCGAGTTCCTCCTTGCTCAGGATGCCGAGAGAGGTAAAGAGCTGGCGCGACCGTTTCGTGACGAGCTGCGCCAGCGCATCCGGTGTGCGGCGGATGTTGAGCAGCCCGCGCTTCTCGGCATCCGTCACCCAGGCGTCGGAATAGTTGTTTCCTTCGAAACGCACGGGTGAGCTTTCCGCGAACGCATCGCGGACGACCTTGAGCACCGCGTCATCCACCGACTTGGTGCTCTTGAGTTCCTTGCGCAACGCGTCGGTCAACTCGCCGATGGCTTCCGCCACGACAGCGTTGAGCAGCATCACCGGGAACGCGATCGACGCGCCGCCCCCCACCGCGCGGAACTCGAACTTCGCGCCGGTGAACGCGAAGGGCGACGTGCGGTTGCGATCGGTGTTGTCCTTCTCGATCTCCGGCAACTTCAAGACGCCCAGCTTGAGCAGCTGCTGCGCGGCGCTCGCCTTCTCGCTCTTGCCTTGAACGATGCCATCGATCAGTCGCGTCAGCATGTCGCCCATGAAGACGGAGATAATGGCTGGCGGCGCTTCATTGGCGCCGAGGCGGTGCTCATTGCCTGACGAGGCAATCCCTGCGCGCAGCAGTCCGGCGTGGCGATGCACACCCTGGAGCACACCGGCAAGGAAGATCAGGAAGCGGATGTTCTGATGCGGCGTCTTGCCGGGCTTGAGCAGGTTGACGCCGTCCAGCTCCGGACTGTTCGCCGTGATCGACATGGACCAGTTGCAGTGCTTCCCGGAGCCGTTGATGCCGGCGAATGGCTTCTCGTGCAGCAACGCCTGGAGGCCATGCCGCAGCGCCACACGACGCAGCGTGGCCATCACCAGCTGGTTGTGGTCGACGGCGATGTCGGTCTCCTCGAAGTGCGGCGCCATCTCGAATTGACAAGGTGCGACCTCGTTATGTCGCGTGGTGATCGGAACGCCGAGCTTGTACAGCTCGTGCTCCACTTCGGCGATGCACGCCTGCACCCGCTCGGGAATTCCGCCGAAGTAGTGATCCTCCAGCTGCTGCCCGCGCGGCGGCGGCGCCCCTACGAGGGTGCGACCGCCCATGACCAGGTCCGGACGCAGCGAAAAAAGGCCGCGGTCCACCAGGAAGTACTCCTGCTCCGGCCCGAGGGTGGTCCCAACGCGCTGCACGCCGCGGTCCCCCATAAGCTCGAGTAGCGCGATTGCCTTCTCCGACAGCACATCGGACGAGCGCAGGAGCGGCGTCATCTCATCCAGTGCTTCGCCGTTGTAGCCGATGAACACCGACGGAATGCACAGCGTACTGACGCCGGCCGACTCGAGAATGAAGACCGGGCTCGCCGGGTTCCACGCCGTGTAGCCGCGTGCTTCCCAGGTCGCGCGAAGTCCGCCAGACGGAAAGCTCGACGCATCGGGCTCGCTTTGAATCAGCTGCGACCCCGAAAACGACTCGATCGGCTGCTGATTGTCGTCAAACGAGAGGAACGCGTCGTGCTTTTCCGCGGTGAGGCCGGTCTGGGGCTGGAACCAGTGACAGAAATGGGTTACTCCGCGGGAGATCGCCCATTCCTTGATGACCTGCGCGACCGTCGGGGCGATGTCGGCGTCGAGCTTCTTGCCCAGCCGAATGGCGCCGGCGAGGGCGCCGTACAGCTCCTTGGGCAGTTTGCTGCGCATCTGTCGCGCACCAAACGTGTTGATGCCGAAATACTCCGACGTCGGCGAGGCGCTGTTGTTCCCGCTACTGTCGCGATGGACAGTGCGAAAGGCGATGTCCTGCAGCGCTGCCTGGCGCGGACTAAGGGACGCGGGCATGGGACGAGCTCCTGAGGGGTGACTGGAAGCGACGCAACTGCGCGCTCTGCAAGGATACTACTTCATCTTGCAGTTTTCCAGCCTCGCGGCGCCGGAAAGCTGGCACTGTCGTGCAAAAACTGCACAAACAGCAGCGCAACGCAACAGGCAGTGCGGCTTACGGGCGAAAGGCCTTTTCCCCGCGCCTCGGGCAGTCCGATGGCGATCGCCCGACAGGTATCGCGCCTAACGCCGTTCGCCTGTGCTTGCCGCTCGAACCGCGCGTTCAGCGGTCGTGGCGTCGACAGGGCGGGGCGGATTCGGGTCATCATCGCGGGTCGCCGGCAGTTCATCCTTGAGAATCTGCGGCGCGCTGCGTCGGGCGATGTGTTGTATGGCTTCGAGTGTCGCCATGCAGAACGCGGCCCACGCGAGTCCGATGATCATCCCACCCGCGACGTCCGAGGGGTAGTGAACGCCAAGAAAGAGACGGCTGGCCGCGATCAGGAGGATCAGCAGCGCGGCGATCACCATCGTCGTCACGCGCATCCACCATTTCGGCTGCAGCCTCGCGGCGAGGTATGCAACGGTCGCGTACACGATCGCGGCGCTCATGGCGTGCCCCGAGGGAAAGGACGACGACAGCACGTTGGCGCCCCAGGAAAAGACCCGCGGGCGCGGGCGGTCGAAGAACAGCTTGAGCACGTTGTTCAGGACGATCCCGCCGACGGTCGCGACAAGCAGCAGGAGCGCCGAATACTTGTGCCGCGTCAGCGCGAGGAACATGGCGGCGATGCCCACGATGACGGTGACCGTGAGCGCCGTGCCAAGAAAGGTGATCTCGAGAACCACCGGCTCCATCCACGGCGCGCGATTGCGGCCGATCCAGGTGAGGATGGCCTCGTCGAACGCCTGGGTCACTCCGCCGCGCACGAGTGACGCGAGAAAGGTGAAGACGAACGTCAGCGCGATGGCGATGACGGCGCCCGCCACGAGGAAAATGCCGACCGCGCTCTGAAACGACTGCGCGCGCGCGCGCGATGCGCGCAGGCCGCCATAGATCAGATCCCAGACGAGATGAAATCGTCGTGGTCCCTCGTCGCGTCGATCAGTGGGTCGAACGGGCATGCAGCTCCCTCACGCACACGGCGGGCCGTGAAGCAACGCCTTCGACACCACGTTCACCCATTCGCCAGCACTCGCACCGGCGGCCACAGTTCTGTTTGCGGCAGCTGTGGCTCGAGCCGCTGCCGTACGAGTGCAGCGATCCCGTCGATCGCTCGCGGATCGGCGACCAGATCGTAGGCACTCACGTCCAGCCGCAGGACGGGACAATGGTGGAACTCGCCGATCCACCGCTCGTACCGCGCGTGCAGCGCTTCCCAGTAGCTTCGCTCGGTGTCGCGCTCCTTCGGCCGCCCGCGCCGCGCGATGCGCTCGAGGATGCTCTCGAGCGAACCATGCAGATACACCAGCAGCTTCGGTGGGCGTGCCGCGGGCGAGTACAACAACTCAACGTACAGCCTCTGGTACAGGTCGTGATCCAGCGCCTGCATCACGCCGTCCTCGTACAGGCCCGTGGCAAACACTTCCGCGTCCTCGTACCAGGTGCGGTCGAGAACCCAACTCCCACCGCGCGCGCGCATCTGTCGCATGCTGGCGAAACGCGTCGCGAGAAAGAACAACTGCAGTTGCAGGGCATACGCCCGCCGGCTCGTTTCACCGTCGGCGTAGTACGGTTCCAGCCACGGATTGTCGCTGTCCGCGCTCTCCAGTGCGAGCTGCATTCCGAATCGCTGCGCGAGCGCCCGCGAGAGGGTGCTCTTGCCCGACCCGACCATCCCGGCGACTCCGAGCAGCATTGACGGCGGCTGTTGACTGTGGGCGGTGACGTGATCGCGGCAGCGGCGACGCGGAGGGTTCGCTGTGAGAAGGAGCCGAGCAGAGCATTGCGACAGACGTCGCTGTTTGGTGCTTGAAGTTTGCGGGCGGCGAGGCTGACGATCAAGTTGGATCTTCCCAATCGCCGAGCTTCCATGCGCCCATTTCCGCTCGTCCTTGCAACCGCTGTGCTTCTTCCTGCCGCAGCTCACGTTCCTGCCGCAGCTCACGCGCAGGACACGGTGCGATTCACGCCAACCGCCGGCGCGCCCACGTTTGCGGTACGTGCGCCGGTGCTGCGCATCAAATCAGGGACAGTGCTCGTATCGCGCACGATGTTCGGCCCGTACTACACGGAAGCCGGCGGCGCCTTCCCCGGGGAAGTGGGTCCGATCTTCGTGGAAGGCGCGACCACCAGGGACATGCTGGTCGTCAAGATTCGGAAGGTGCGACCGAACTACAGCAATGCCGGCGCCCAACTGTACGCGAACTTCGGTGGCCTTGCGACCGATTCACGTGTGCGTCTGCTGAACGAGCCCATTCCAGCACGGCGCTACAACTGGGCGATCGATACCGTTCGATGGACGGCCACCACAGTGCTCCCTGACAGTCGCATGCGTCGCGTGGAAGTGGATCTGCGGCCGATGCTCGGCCGGATTGCCGTCGCGCCGCGCGGCGACGAGGCGTTCAGTGGCCTCTGGCCCGGCGACTTCGGCGGAAACATGGATGCGCCGGAGCTGCGTGAAGGCACAACGCTGTATCTCCCGATTTTCCACGATGGCGCGTACCTGTATTTCGGCGATGGACATGCGCGTCAGGGCGAAGGAGAGGTGGCTGGCACGGGATTGGAGACGTCCATGAACGTGGTGCTCGAAATATCCGTTATCAAAGGGAAGACGATCGACTGGCCCCGGCTCGAGGACGACACGCACATCATGGTCGCGGGAAGCGGGCGCCCACTCATTGACGCGTTCCGTCTCGCGCATGTCGAGCTGATCGAATGGCTCGTCGAGGAGCACGGCTTCGGCAAGTGGGATGCGTATGCGCTTGTCGGGCAGGTGTCGGAAAGCACCGTGGCCAACATCGTGGATCCAGCGTACACCGTGATCGCAAAGTTCCCGAAGCGTTTCCTGCCCCAGCCGTGATGACCGCGCCTGGACGGACGCGATGGCGCACGCGTCTTGCTGGTTTGTACCTTGCGCCAGGGCGGAGCGGGGCCAGAGCGAGCCGGCGCGTGCCTCTGAAACAGGAGGGCGAATGATCTCACGGACACTCACCGCGACGGATGGCGTGCGCTGGCTGGTGCGCGAGGTGCGTCGCGACCTGAACGCAGCGGCGCACGTCCTCAAGGAGGTGGATGAATACCTCCTCTTCGCGTCGTCAACCGGCATCCGGCAGTTCGTTCCGGTTCCGTTGTTGTGGCGCAGCCTTCCTGACGCAACGCTGCTCGCGCTGCTACGACGAGCCCCGATGGTGCCCGCGCGGCGTCAGAGCGACCGGGAAACGATTACCGTCATGGCGGTATCGGAAACCGTGGGGAGCCCGCCGCAGACGAGAGTCTGACGCCAGATCTCCGAGGCGCGGCGGCGTCCTCGCGCGAACAGTCCGCCGGCGCCTAACGCTCACGGATTCCGGCGCCGGCTCGCACATCACCACGCGCACGCGGTCCAGTGCGGACGAGTGGGCCCAGCGCGCCGATTCTCGCCCTCGATGTGCGTGCCTCCGCCTTGCGGAAGCCCATGCAGCAAGCAAAGTTCAGGGACGTTGGCGCGGTAGCCAAGTGGTAAGGCAGCGGTCTGCAAAACCGCTATTCGCCGGTTCGATTCCGGCCCGCGCCTCTGCGGCACCAACGGCGCGCCGTTTCTGATGTGTCCGCTGAACCAGCGTTATCCGATTGAGCGCGCCGTTCGCGGCGTCGAGTGTGAATGACGTCCAAAACGCGCCACCCCGAGATCGGCACGTGCGCCGCGTTAGGCCAAGGTTACTCGTACCGGCCGGTTGCCGGCACCACGTCTAAGCGCCACACGACGTGGCCGTCCACGCGTGCGAAATCTGGCCGAAACGAGCGATCGTGACACTCGATCTCAGCGGCGCGGACGAGCAGCGCTAGCGAGACACGAGCGCCACGTCGGTCGCTGGCTAGAGCGACTTCAGGTACTGCACCAGATCCGCCCTCGCCTGCGCCGTGAGATTGAGCCCCTTTCTCGTGTTGTAGAGCTCGACGACGGCTTCGAGCGTGGACGCGATCCCGTTGTGGAAGTATGGCGGGTGGCGTTGGAGCCCGCGCAGGGGTGTCGTGCGGTACATCTTCGTCGCGCTGCGCGCGGCGTGGCTAGGAGCGCCGTTTGGCTCGGGCTCGCTCACCACTTCGGATGCCGCGTGGAGCCGGGTGTTCGCGTCCGTGAAGAGCTGCCCCGTGTGGCAACTCGCGCATTGTCCCGTGCCATTGAATACAGTGCGGCCGCGCTCGGCCGCCGCCACATCAAAACTCCCCGCTGGCGGCTCCGGCGCGTTCAGGCTGAGTTGGTACGCCTGCAGCGCGGCGAGCTTCGACGAGACGAGGTCTGGAGGGTTCTGGACGTTTATCCCGAGCCGGGACTCGGCGAACGACCCGTGCCCGTGCATCTGCGTAACGGCCACATAGCGGTTCCAGTACGTGGGCTCGCTGCCGTCCCCGGTGAAGGTGACGCTGTTGACGCCGCGGAGGCCGTAGGCCGGCGGGATGATCGAGGGTCCGTTCTTGCCGTCGAAGTTGAAGCGTGCGTCATACTTCCCAGGACCCCACGAGTTGTACACGGCCTTCTGCGCCGGCGTCAGCGCCGGCGAGAGAGCGATGATTGCGCCGGGGTTGAGGTCGAGGTTTGGCCAGCCGTCGCGCCGCGAGCCGATGCCTCCCGTGATGCGGTCGTCCACCGTCGAGTGGCACAGCGCGCAGGTGATGCCAAACCTGGTGATCCGATTATTCGCGTCCACGGTGGCCTTCACGCCGACCACCGCCCCGAGTTTGAGGAGCGTGACTGTGGTAGCGGGGTCGCTCAGGTTCACCTGCCCCGCCTGGATGGCCTGAAGCACTGCGGGTGGCAGCGTGTCGGCGTCCACCTTGAGACCGACGGCGAGGGCCGTTGTCGGCGGGACGGTTGCCAGGACTTCATGCATCCGGAGCGTGTCAGTCCAGAACGACTCGTCGCCGAATGTGTCGAAGCGGAAGATCTCCCTTCCCTGCGCGATGAGCTGAGCGGACGGCTCCGTCGGGCCGTCATCGCTACACGCCGCGACCAGCGCTGCCGTACCGACAAGCGCCGCGCACGACAGCGCAATCCACTTTCCTCGTATCATTCGCACTCTCGCGTCTCCGACTTCGGCAGGTGATGCGAACACTCGGGCGGTGACGCGATCGCCACCGCGAGAAAGGTTACCCACTCGTGCCACGAAGAATAGTTAGCCGGCTCACATTCCCGATTCGCCGGTGACAGAGTCCAGGTATGTCCGAAGGGCGCCTCGATGCACGGTGATCTGCCCCTTGCGGGAGTAATCGATCATTGCTCGCTCGCGGAGGCGGTTCAACAGGCCCGACACCACCTCGCGACGAGCTGCAATCATCTGTGCCAGCTCCTCCTGCCTGACGTAGTGCGCGATGTGGATGCCCTCGGGGGTGACCTCGCCGAGTTTGTCACCGAGCATGAGGAGCGTGCGTACCAGTCGCTCCATGGTGGACTCGAACGAGAGACTCTGCAGCCGGTCGGAGATGTCGCCGAGACGCTCGCAGAGCGCAGCCACCAGATCGAGCGGGGCCTCCGCGCTTCGTCGGAGATGCGATAGGAGGTCGTCGAGCGGGATCTCCGCGACCTCCGTTGACTCGAGCGCCACGGCCTGCTCGCGCCGCTCGCTGGAGCAAAAGCACAGCTCGCCGATGATCTCACCAGGCCGGTGGAGTTGGAGGATCATCTCGTCGCCCGCCGGCGAGGTTCGACTCGTTTTGACCAAGCCGCTCTTGAGGAGGTAGAGGCTCTTCGCCGGCTCGCCGATGAGGTACAGGAACTGTCCTGAGGCGACGCGTCGCGTCGGGCGCTGAGAGAGGTGCTCGCAGAGCTTTCCCCTCAGCAGACCACTCATCGCCAGGCACCGGGCGTGTCGGCCGAGGCCCAGTCCGGTGCCGCTGGCGGTCGGCGCTCCACGAGACGAAGAGCGATCGCGGTGGAGTGCTTCACGGCGTGTGGCATCACCCGTTCCGATGCGCCAGCCTGAGCAACTCGTCCCGCTTCTTCGGGGTCGCGAAACGGGCCGCAGCGCGCTTGTGAGCGTCCTGGAGTTCTGCAGTCAGGGCTTTTCAACTCGGCAGGATCACTATTCACGATATCGCTCCAGATCGGTAACGGTCCCATTTGTCTTGCTTTGGTGACGCTACCGTCTGGCGCGAGCTTTGTCAAGTATTTTATTGACAAACATTGCTAAGTTGATCTGATGATGTTATCCTGCGAGCGCCACAGCGGAGTTTCGCAAATGTCCGTAACGCGTTGGGACGACCGGTTTTTCGAGACGACAAAGGGACGTATCTTGGCGCTCCTCCGGCGCGGCAGTCGAACCGTGGACGATTTGGCGAGCGCTCTCGGACTGTCGGACAACGCCGTTCGCCCCCATCTCGGCGCGCTCGAGCGAGATGGGGTCGTGCAGCAGCGCGGGGTGAAGCCGACCGGCGGAAAGCCAGCGACGCTCTATGAGGTCGCGCCGGAGGCCGAACGCTTGTTCACGAAGGCGTACATTCCCGTGCTGACGCAGCTCGTCGGCGTGCTGGCGGAGCGGACGACGCCAGAGGAGCTCGAGACTCTGCTACGCGAGGTCGGGAGACGGATCGCCGCGGGAAAGGGGCAGTTGTCGGGCGACATGCGCGCTCGTGCCGTGGCAGCTGCCACTTTCCTCACCGAACTGGGTGGGGTGGTCGACGTCGAGGAGAAAGATGGCCGCTTCGTTCTCCGCGGCTTCAGCTGCCCGCTTGCTGACGCTGTGCGGGCCCATCCCGCCACGTGCCAGGTGGCCGAGAGCCTCGTCGCCCGAGTGGTCGGACTACCGGTGCGCGAACGCTGCGACAGGGGCGAACGGCCGCGGTGTTGCTTCGAGGTGCTGTCCGACGCCCACGAAATCACTTCGTAGAGCGGTGGTTCTGATCTCATCCTACCCAAGCCATCGGTCGGGGTTCGGAGCCGATCCTCCCGGAAGCGAAGACCCTCCAACGTCGCCGTGACGATGGAGGGTCTCTGCGTCATGCCGCGTGCGGCGGGCGCGTGTCTCAGGGGGAGGTGGCCGCCGTCGGGTGCGAATCCTTCGCGGTGAAGCCGAAAAACGCCAGCGGCACCCCGAGAACGACATGCAGCCACGGATCATTGCCGCCGAGTGGAAGAAGTCCAAAGCCGGTCGGAAAGAAAATTCCCACCGGGATGAGAATGAGATAGATGGCGCCGGCGATGCGACAGAAGGTGCGCGACGCCATGAAGCCGCGGCTCGCGACGAGTCCCCATATGCCGAAGATCATATGCACGAGGTTGTGCACGACGTTGACGGGAAACAACCCCAATGCTTTCGGTGCGGTATCGGGATTCGGATCCATGCTCATCCCGCCCTGGAGAAAGCCGGCCGCAGTCGCGGCCAGAAACCCCACGCCGAACACAAGGGCTACCCACTGGACTGTGGTTCTGGATGACGCTACCGCTGTGCTCCCCCCCCCCGAATTCGCGACGATGCCGCCGGGGGGGTGCCCCGCTTTGGTCGTGCGTGGGGACTGTCTACGGTCTTGCGCTGGCCCGCCGGGCTCATCTCGATGTTCGATCATGTGCGCCGTCCACAGCAAGAAGTTCGCCCGTCGTTTCCGGTCCCGCCCAGCCTTGTGAAGCGGGATATCCGCAGGAGTGATGGCCAGGTTCTACCCGATTGCCGCTGCCGCTTCACGAAAAAACTCGCGGTCGCCGGTATGAACTACCGGCGACCGTGCGTGTTCGCTCCAGCAGACTACGATATCGTGGCGACGACGAATGGCTGCACGATGGCAACGGATCTTGCCGGCGTGGCGCGCTTCGATGGAGTGAATGCGCAACGCTACTTGCAGGACATCGTTGTTCGTAATCAGGTTGCCAGCCTGCCCTTGTACGCGCGAACGCCGGTATCTTCGAACGCCTGCGTCGCGGCGAGGAGGAAGGGCTTGTTTGTCGGGGCCATGGCGAATGGACCGTTCCCCCCGCGCCCGTGAAATCGAACGCCTCCGGCGCATACGTCGCCGGTGTCACGCCAAGTGACGTGAGCGTGGTACGCAGAAACGACCGGGGTTCATGGCAGATTGCGGGCCAGCGTGCTCCGAAATTTCCAACAGTCTGGAGCTTTTCGGTAAACTGCTGCAAACTTCGCCGAGCACATTCCATGCGTCAATGAATGGGGCTGGTCAGGCCCGCCTGCGCCAACGGCCAACTCCTCGAGCGCTTCCAAAGCGCGCCTAACCAACACTCCGCAGAGCTACGCTGTATGTTCTTGCCGATGCGGAAAGCCCTATCCGAGACGCGCCCTCGGCTCCGACCGCCTGAGGAAAGTCTTGTGAACGACGAACGCCAGAGCATCACGGACGTCATGCGAAGCCGCATTCTGCGGGGGCTGCATGCCGGAGCCATCAATGGCGGCGATCGACTGCCGAGTGCCCGTGACCTCGAAACTGAATTCGGAGTGGACCATCGGGCCATGCTGTCCATGTACCGCGATCTGGCAGGCGAAGGGCTGGTCGAGGTCCGGCCCCGGAGCGGGATCTACGTCGCCAACCTCCCCGCAGGGACGGACGGGGTACCGCCCCTGCCGATGGAGTGGATCGTGGACCTGTTCGTCAGCGGAATTGCTCGCGAACTGCCGGTACCCGATCTGCACGAGTGGTTGCGCCGGAGCGTGGAAACCCTGCGACTGCGTGCCATCGCGATCGCGGCGACGCCCGACCAGACTTATGGGCTGTGCCGCGAGCTCAGAGACGATTACGGGCTCGAGATGGGGAGTATCGAGCTGTCCGCCGTCCAGGGCAGTGACGTCGTTCCCGTCGAACTGCGCTCAGCGGACCTGGTGGTGACCACGGAAGGGTGCGTGCCCGCGGTTCAGCCGCTGACTCGCCGACTGGGCAAACCCTGCATCGTGGTGACGGTTCGCGAGGATGTCATCGGCAACGAATGGCAACTGTTGCTACGGCAGCCGGTCTACGTCGTGGCCGAAAGCGCCGTGTTCGTGGACGCCATGCTGAAGTTCTTCGCGTCGTCGCCGAATGTGCACAATATTCGCCCGGTGGTGATCGGACGAGACGACATCGGCGCGATCCCGGCCGGCGCCCCGACCTACGTCACGCAGCGCGCTCGCGAGTTGCTGCGCGGCGTCGAGATCCCCGGCACCATCCTCCCCGCCGCGCGACTGCTCTCCACTCAATCCGCGCGCGAAATCGTCGCGTTCATCGTGCGCGCCAATCTCCAGGCACTCTCGGTGCGCTCGCAGCGCGGCGACCGGAAAGGCTAGGCGCGCGACTCCCCGGCGGCGATCATCGCCTGGTAGAGCAGCGGAGCAACGCTCTCCAGAAAGCGCACCTCGGACTCGAGCGCAACACGCGGTCGCGGATCATGGTGGCAGAGAACACCGTACACCGCGTCGTCGGAACGCGACAGCGGCACGCCGCAGTACGAAACAATGCGCTTGCGTGCAGGATGTGCCGAGAGACGACTGTCACGTCGCGCGTCGGCGGTCACGAAGGGCTCCCGCAGCTCCTGCACGATTCGACAATATGTTTCGGTAAGCAGATGGATGTCTCCCCGGACTCGAAGCGACGGATTCTCGCGATCGAACAGAGCGACGTTAACGAGCATCGGGGACGCGAAGCGATACACCCCGGTAAAGCGATGCCGGGTGCGAGCGTTCAGAAATGCAAGACCGCTGTGCAATCCGTCCCGCTGAAGAATGACCGCCAGCTGCGCGCGCGCGGCAGGCAGCGCTATCGGGTCGGAGCCCTCAGCATACGCTGGACGCAGAGTCACGCCGTCGGAGCGCGGCTGTCCCAGGCGTGAGGAAGACGTTTCCATGGCGCCGCGCAGTTGCAAGTTGCTTCCGCCGTTCTCGGGCGTCTCCCTGTACGTTGATGCCTGCTCGGAAACACGAGCGCCCCCCCCCGGCTGCCTAACGAGCCTCGCCAAGGCCCGGTTGGAGATGAGAAAATTCTCATGTTCGCGCACGCCGCGCGACCCATCTCTGGCACAGTAAGTGAACTCTCCAGAGGCTTCTCCGAGGAGTTGGAATGCCCGTCGCGCGGGAACATGTGGCCGGTGCGCTGTTCGGCGTCGGTGCGACACTGCTTGTCGCAGCGGTCGTGCTGTCGTCGCACGCCGCATGGCGCCATGCCGCCACGCCCGCGCTCATCGCGGCACTGCTCGTTGGCATGCTCGCCGAATGGACGCGTCGGAGGGCTCTGCGACGCGCGCGGGCCGCCGCCGCGATGCAGGACGACGAGGTGCGCTTCCGCTCGTGCTTCACGCATTCGCCGCTGGCGATCGCGCTGCTCGCGCCAAACGAGCGGTTTCTGCTGGTGAACGAGTCGTTTCAGGAACTGCTCGGCTACGCGGCCGAGGATCTCACCGGAAAAACACTGCGCGACATCACCGCGCCCGACGATCAGGCCAGCATCGCGGAATACCTCGTACGCACCCTCTGCAGCACCCCCGCGCACGAACAGCTCGAGGCGCGCCTGCTTCCCCGCCGGGGCAAAGCTGTCGCCGTGTTGGCCGGCATGGCGAAGGTATGCGGCGCGGACGGAACGGTCCGCCACGTTGTGCTGCAACTGCAGGATCTCACCGAGCGCCATGCGCTCGAGACCCAGTTTCGGCAGGCGCAGAAAATGGAGGCCGTCGGCCGGCTCGCCGCGGGCATTGCGCATGACTTCAACAATCTGCTCACGGTCATTTCCACCAACTCGGAATTCCTGCTGGGGAGTCTCGACCCCGCCGACGAGCGGCGCGCCGACGCGGAGGACATTCGGGCCGCCGCGGCGCGTGCCGCGCGACTCACACGGC
>JANNOC010000244.1:0-1656 GCA_031398865.1 Gemmatimonadota bacterium
TACACCCTCGGCGAGCCGAAATACACGGTCGAGGAGTGCATCGAGCGCGACATGACGTACTCGGCGCCGCTCAAGGCGACGCTGCAGCTCGTCATCAACGAGGAGGTCAACGGCGTCAAGCGCCCGCGCAACATCATCGAGAAAGAGGTCTATCTCGGTGAGCTGCCGCTGCTCACGCCCCTCGGCACCTTCGTCATCAACGGCGCGGAACGCGTCATCGTCAGCCAGCTGCACCGCTCGCCCGGCGTGGTGTTCGAGGAATCGACGCACCCCAACGGACAGCGCCTGATCTCGGCGCGCATCATTCCGTTCCGCGGCTCGTGGGTGGAGTTCACGGTGGACATCCACGACGTGATCTACGTCCACATCGACAAGAAGAAGAAGTTTCCCGCGACGGCGCTCCTGCGGGCGTTTGGCTACGGCGAGAACCGCGACATCCTGCGGCTCTTTTTCGCCGAGCGTGAGCTGGATCTCACGCGGAAGCGCGAGAGCCGCATGGACGTGCGCGAGGTCATCGGCGCCATCATCGCCGAAGACATCACGCTCTCCGGCGAAACGCACGATCCCGAAGCGCCCAAGCTCAAGACCAAGAAGGCCCGCGCCGAGCGCGAGCGCGCCGAAGCGGATCTACTCGTCAAGGAAGGCGACGAACTCACCGAAGAAGTGTTCAACCGCCTCCGCCGCCAGGGCATCGACAAGGTCAAGGTCTTTGCCTCGTACATGACGGTAGATCTGCGGGATGAGGGAGACGCCGTGGAACGCGGCGAGCGCCCGGTGCGGCGCTTGCTCGCGCTGGATGTCGTGGATGCGGATGGTGAGATCGTCGCGGACGCGGGCCAGCAGCTCACCGATACGCTCATCAAGAAGCTGCGGCGCGCGGACGTCCCGCGCGTGCAGGTGTTCGTGCAGTCCGGGCGTGCCGAATCCACGCTCATCAAGAACACGCTCGCGAAGGATCCAACGCACGCCGAGGAAGAGGCACTCAAGCAGATCTACTCACTGCTCCGCCCGGGCGACGCGCCCAACAAGGAGACGGCTCGTCAGGCGCTCGATCGCCTGTTCTTCTCCCCGAAGCGCTACGACCTCGGCCGCGTTGGCCGGTACAAGATCAATCAGCGTCTCAATACGAATCGTCCCGCCAGCGAGACCGTCCTCACGCGGGAGGATTTCGTCGCGATCATCCGGTATCTCGTGGAGTTGCACGAGGGGCGCGGGCACACGGACGACATCGATCACCTCGGCAACCGCCGGATCCGGTCGGTGGGCGAGCTCATCGCCAACCAGTTCTCCGTCGGCCTCTCGCGCATGGCGCGGCTGGTCAAGGAGCGGATGTCCATCAACACGGACCCCGAAAAGATCTCGCTCGATGACCTCGTGAACGCGCGCACCGTATCCGCGGTGATCCAGGCCTTCTTCGGATCGTCGCAGCTGTCGCAGTTCATGGATCAGACGAATCCGCTGGCCGAGCTGACGCACAAGCGCCGCCTCTCGGCGCTCGGACCGGGTGGTCTGACGCGCGAGCGCGCCGGCTTCGAAGTGCGCGACGTGCACTACTCGCAGTACGGCCGCATGTGCCCGATCGAGACGCCGGAAGGCCCGAACATCGGACTCATCACGTCGCTCGCCTGCTACGCGCGCGTGAACGATCTCGGATTC
>JANNOC010000263.1:0-6338 GCA_031398865.1 Gemmatimonadota bacterium
AATGCAGGCCCGATGGTGTAGCCGCCGACATGGGTTGGGGGGCCGACGAACGGAAGGCCGCTGAACGGGCCCAGGGCGATCCACCAGTCCCGCATCTGGTCTTCGAGCAGCCAGAACCGTGTGTCGATGCCCCAGACGCGAACCACGACCGCGAGGACGAACGCGAGCGAGGTGACCCCGATGGCCGCGGGGCGCGACGTGATCGACCGTATGATCATCCGGTGGCTGGGCCGGAATCTTACCTCGGCTCGACGCCGCGTTTGGACGGACCCGCGATGGCACGCGCCCACCAGCGTCGCCTTTCTGATCGCGGCGGTGCTCGCCTTCCCGACCGCGTCGTTCGCGCAGGTCAAGGTCATCATCTCGGGCGGCTTTTCGGCCGCCTATCGGGAGCTCCTCCCGGAGTTCGAGCGGACGACCGGCATCAAGGTCACCACCACATCGGGAGGGTCGGTCGGAAACGGGTCAAACACCATCGGCGGCCAGCTTCGCCGAGGTGTGCCGGCGGACGTGGTGATCCTGGCCAGGGAAGGGCTCGGCGCGCTCATTGCGGAGGGCAGAATCGTCGCCGGAACAGACACCGACCTGGCCCGATCCATCATTGGCATGATCGTGCGTGCCGGAACGCCCAAGCCGGATATCAGCACCGTCGACGCCCTCAGGCAGACGTTGCTTCGCGCGAAGTCCGTGGCCATGTCGAGTAGCACGAGCGGCGTCTATCTCACGACCACGCTCTTTCCGAGGCTCGGCATCGCCGACGAAATGGCGGGAAAGAGCACGACCTCGGGTGCGGCCGCCGTGGGCAGGGGCGAGGCCGAGATCGGGCTTCAGCAGGTCAGCGAACTTCTTCCCGTGCCGGGCGTCGACTTCGTCGGCACGATCCCGGCGGAGGTCCAGTACGTCACGGTGTACGCAGCCGCTGTGGTGGCAGGCTCGACAGAAACCGAAGCGTCGAAACGGCTGATCGGGTTCCTCGCATCGGAAGGCGCAACGACGGCGATCAAGAAAAGCGGGATGGAGCCGTCGAGAGCGCGGTAACCGCGCTGACACCGGCTTTCTACGTTTCCCTTCGGCTCGCGGGCGTGTTCGCCTGAAGATAGCAGAACTCCTAATATCAGTGCGTGTCGGCACCTTCCAAACCGCCCCAGAGGCCCCTCAAGTGGGTTGGGGGCAGCAAGAAGAGTGGTCTACACGGCGGCGTTTCCTGAAGTCGTCTACGTCCTCGACGCGTTCGTGAAGAATCTGAATTCACTGGATATGGACGTGCACATCCGGGTCGGCCCACGCGCAGCCGGAAAGAAACAGGCGAGCGTCACGGTTGAACTCGTCACCGACCGCGGCATCCGAACGTCGGACTGGCGCAAAGGCAGTTGGCGGCTCCGGCCCGGCTCCGACCGGCCTTGTGGAGCTCCTCAAGGCCCTGCGGCTCGGCGGAGCCTGTCCGCGATCGCCAGCCCCAGCCCCTCTTGGGGAGGTAAAGGGGCGACGATGACGTCGCAACCGCGCCGGTCGAACTCCCGCAGCAACTCATATAACTTCTGTGCGTACTCGGTCATAGACTCGGGGACCAAGAGCATGTGCACTACTTGTCCGTCCGCAACAGCGTGCTCGAATGCGCGAGGAGTCAGAGCGCCGACTCGACAGCCCCGCGCCTGCAGGCGCCGCGCTTCCCCAGCGAGCTCGTCGGGCTCAACGAGGATGACCCTTGCCCGTGGGGCGTAGTGCGACGGGTACTGACCTGGGGCCCGGATGGAACCAAGTGAACATATCGGGACTGAGTACCCGAGCGCCCTTTCGAGATCTTCCCGCGTCACGCCCCCCGGACGCAGGATGGCCACTTGTTCACCAGTGCAATCGACGATGGTCGACTCGACGCCAACGTTGCAGGAGCCGCCGTCGAGCACGAAGTCGACGGCAGTCCTCAGGTGGAGCCCGAGACCCTCGCGAACGTGGCGAGCGCTCGTGGGACTGACGGACCCGAAGCGATTGGCAGACGGCGCCGCAACTCCGCCGCCGAACGCTTGGAGAAGCGCGAGCGCGACAGGGTGGTCTGGCACCCGCAGGGCGACGGTCTCGAGTCCCCCGGTCACTGCGAGCGGCACACGGGCGCTTCGCCGCAGGACGAGCGTCAGGGGCCCAGGCCAGAAGCGCTCGGCCAGAAGGCGAGCGGGCTCGAGAACGCCTTCAGCCCAATCCTGGACCTGCTCGGAGGCGCCGATGTGTACGATGAGTGGATGCGTGGAAGGCCGCCCCTTCACGCCGAAAATGCGCTCGACGGCGCCAACGTTCTCGGCATCCGCGCCGAGGCCGTAGACGGTTTCGGTGGGGAAGGCCACCAGGCCTCCAGAGCGCAGCACGCGCACCGCGTGCACGATGGCATCGGCTCGATCCACCGACGAGGGTTCCGGTGGTCCCATGGAATGGCCGGTGCTCCCTGCGCGACCGCTGCCCGAAGTCGAGACTCCAGACGATGTTCGATCTCGGGCCACGTGCCGACCTTCAGTCCTCGCCCTGCGCCATGGTGAAGCCGGTCTCCTTGTCGAACTCCTGCAGCTTCTCGATGTGCATCCAACGGTGGTGTGAAGCGATTCGCTGGAGCAAGCCGAAGATGGCAAGGTCGTCGAGGTCGCCCTTCGGATCGCGAAGGATGAAGCGGCAGCGCCAGTGGTCGACGCAATCGGTGATGGCGCCCGTGGCCGGGTAGACCTTCGTCCCTCGGTTGGAGATCATCTTCAACTTTGTCGGCGTCTCCGCGGCGAGGTGCTCGAGGCCCCGGATTCGGGATCGTAACGCGCATCTTCCATCAGGGCCTGTCCCACGGCCTGCGCGATGCCGCCATGCACTTGGCCGGCGACGATCATGGGATTCACCACGCGGCCCACATCGTCCACGGTGGTGTAGCGCACGATCTTGGTCACCCCGGTTTCGGGATCGACTTCCACTTCGCACACATGGCCGCTATTGGGCCACGACGGGCCTCCGACCTTTTGCGTGGTCTGCACCTTGATGCGCTTGTCGGATTGCTTCTCCGCCAGCTCGAACAGGCTGATGCCGAGATCGGTACCCTTCACGGAGAAGCGGCCATCCTTGTAAGCGATGTCTCCGCCGGAGGCTTCCAAGGCATCGGTGGCCAACTGCTTGCCTTTTTCGATGGTGTCATTGGACGCGGTCATCATGGCGGAGCCGCCGATGTAAAGCGAGCGGCTGCCCATGCTGCCGATGCCGTTGGCGATGTCGCTGTCGCCTTGCACGATATGGATGCGCTCGGCATCCACACCCAGGGTCTCCGCGACAATCTGGACGTAACTAGTCTCGATGCCCTGCCCCATGGCCTGCATGGCGGTGTAGACCAGCACGCGGCCATCGGCTTCGACGTGCATGTCGATAGTTTCCTCGTGCACCACACCGGTCCACTCCAGGAAGGTGGAGATTGCACGACCGCGCAGCTTGCCACGCGCCTTCGATTCCTCGCGGCGTTTGGCGTAACCCTTCCAGTCGGACGCCTCCAGGATGCGATTGAGCATGTGGGGGAAGTTGCCGCTGTCGAAGGTTTCGCCCATCTGCGTGGTGTAAGGCATTTGCGTGGGCTGAATGAGATTGCGGCGGCGAAGTTCCGAAGGATCCATTTTTAGTTCCACCGCCGCTTTATCCATCAAGCGCTCCATCAGATAGATGGCTTCGGGGCGCCCCGCGCCACGGTAGGCGGACACCAGATTGGTGTGCGTGAGCACCGCCGTCGCAAGCAGATGCAACGCGGGGATGTGATACACGCCGGTGATGACTTTCGGCCCAATCGCAACGACAATGACCGCGCCGGGCGTGCATACATAGGCACCGACGTTGCCCACGATATTGATGCGCATCCCCAGGATCTTGCCGTCGCTATCCAGGGCCAATTCGGCGTGGTTGATCTGATCGCGTCCATGGCTACCGGCGAGAAAATCCTCAGCACGGGTGGCGCGCCAATGCACAGGACGGCCAATTTTCCTCGCCGCATAAGCGCACACGGCGTCCTCGGCATAGAGCATGGTCTTCATGCCGAAGCCCCCGCCCACGTCGCCCACCCGCACGCGAATCTTGTCCTTGGGCATTTTCAAAATGGCGTCCGCCAGGGTATCCCTTAATCCTGCTGGATTCTGGCAGCTGGTCCACATGGTGATCCTGCCGCTGGCCTTGTCGAATTCGGCAACGGTGCCACGTGGCTCCATGCTCACCGGGACGAGACGCTGGTTCACGACGTCGAGCTTGGTCACATGCTTGGCCTTGGCAAAGGCCGCTTCGCAATCCGCTTTCTTACCGAACTCCGTCTGCGCGGCAATGTTGCCGGGCGCGTCCTTCCAAACCAGCGCGGCGCCGGGTTTCATGGCCTCTTCGATGTTGGCCGCAACTGGCAATTCCTCGTAGTCCACCATCACTTGATCGGCGGCATCCTCGGCCTGGCGGCGTGTCTGCGCGATCACCACGGCCAGCGCCTCGCCGACGAAACGCACTTCGTCCTTGGCCATGGGGTAGTAGGGCGCCGAGCACATGTTCTTGCCATCGGCGCGCTTCAAGGTCCCTTCAGGCGGGACGGTGGGGAATGCGCCCACGCCATCGGCTTGCAATTGCGCGCCAGTAATCACCGCCACCACACCCGGCATTATCGCGGCCGCCGCGGTATCCACGGACTTGATGCGCGCATGAGCGTGGGGCGAGCGCACAAAGACGGCGTGCGCCTCGTTGGGCAAGGACATGTCATCCACGTACTGGCCCGTTCCCGTTACTAGCCGCTGGTCTTCACGGCGGGTGATGGCTTGTCCAATTCCGAACCGGGTCATGATGAGTCTCCTCGCCTGCCTAAGATGTCTGGATTCTATGCCAGATTACCCTTGCAACGGCTTGGCTCGAACAGGAGAATGCCCGCCTTTGGACCTTCTCCCAAGAACCGCATGAGCACCTCCGTGATACGGCCCGGACGCCTTGGCAATGTGCTGCGCTTGCTCAGCCATATGAGCGCTATCTTCGGCGGGGTGATCTTGGCGGGAATCGCGTTGCTCACGCTCGCTAGCGTGCTCGGGCGCAGCCTGCTATCGAGTCCGGTTCAAGGCGACGTGGAGATGGTGCAGCTGGCTTGCGCCGTGGCGCTATCGTGTTTCCTGCCCTACACCCAATGGCAGAGTGCCAATATCATCGTGGACTTCTTCACCGCCAGAGCTTCCAGCCGGACGAAGGGGCGCCTCGATGCTCTGGGATCCTTGATGCTCGGCTTGGTGGCCGCGCTGGTGTGCTGGCGCGCAGGGGCCGGTTCGATGATGGCCTATGAGAATGAAGAAACCTCCATGCTCATCGCCATTCCCGTCTGGATACCCTACCTGTTGATGCTGCCCGGCTTCGCGCTAACGGCCGCCGTATCGTTTTATGTCGCATGGGAGCAATTCTTCACGCACCGCGGCGATGAGTAATTTTTCCACCGGCGTGGCGCTATTCGCATTCATGCTGGCGTTGATGGCAATACGCATTCCCATCTCCATCGCCATGTTCATCCCTGGCGCCGCCGGGTACATCATCTTGTCCGGCTGGAATCCCTTGCTCAATCACCTGAAGGGCGCAGTATTCGGGCGTTTCTCGGTCTACGATCTTTCCGTCATTCCGCTGTTCATGTTGATGGGGGCCCTGGCCATGCACGGCGGCCTGTCGAAAGCGCTATTCGATTTCGCCAACGCATTGCTCGGGGGTTTTCGCGGCGGCATGGCCATGGCGGGGGTGCTGGCCTGCGCGGCCTTCGGGTCGATTTCCGGATCCTCCGTGGCCACCACGGCAACCATCGCGCAAGTGGCCTTGCCTGAAATGCGGCGGCTGAATTACTCGGGAAGACTTGCTACCGGAGCCCTGGCGGCCGGGGGCACTCTGGGCATATTGCTGCCGCCCTCGGTGACCTTGATGATCTACGCCATTCTCACCGAGCAGAACATTTCAAAACTTTTTCTGGCAGCTTACATTCCCGGACTCATCGCGTTAGTGGGCTACATCCTGGCCATCGCCATTTACGTTCGTATTTATCCGCGGCACGCCCCCAACGTGTCGAAACCCAGTGCCGGCGAGTTCGCGCGCAGCGCGGCAGGTGTATGGCCCATCGGCGTCATCTTCCTAGCTGTTTTCGGCGGGATCTATGGAGGCATTTGCACCCCTACGGAGGGCGCATCCATCGGCACCATGCTCACCTTTATCACCGCGCTGGTCCGGCGTGGCATGAACCTGGAAAAAGTTCAAACAAAGCTTGCTCGCCACCGCACAAACGAGCGGGATGATCTTCATGATCTTCATGGGCGCGGACATGATGAACGCCTGCCTCGCCCTCT
>JANNOC010000264.1:0-7750 GCA_031398865.1 Gemmatimonadota bacterium
ATCGGCGCGCCGCCCGGATACGTCGGCTTCGAGGAAGGCGGCCAGCTCACCGAAGCGGTGCGGCGACGCCCCTATTCGGTCATCCTGTTCGACGAGATCGAGAAGGCGCACGCCGACGTCTTCAACATCCTGCTCCAAATCCTCGACGACGGCCGCCTCACCGATTCGCAGGGGCGCACGGTGGATTTCCGCAATGCCGTCATCATCATGACGTCCAACATCGGGAGCCCGTTCATCCTCGAACGCGGAGATGCCGACTGGGCGGAAGTCGAGACCTTTGTCACCAACGCCCTGCGCCAGCATTTCCGCCCGGAGTTTCTCAATCGCGTGGATGACATCATCATCTTCCGCCCCCTTGGTGAAGCCGAAATCGAGCGGATCATCGGACTGCAACTGGCGAAGCTCGACACGCTCCTCGCGGAGCGAAAGCTGGCGATCGCCATCACCCCGGAGGCGCGCCGCTTCATCGCGACGGAGGGGTACGACCCCGCCTTCGGTGCGCGGCCCTTGAAGCGGGCGATCCAGCGATTGCTGCAGAATCCGCTGGCGATGGCGGTGCTGGAAGGGCGTTTCACCGAGGGAGATCGGATCGTGGTGGGCGTTGGCGGGGGGGGCAACGGCGAGTTGACATTCGAAAAAGGCGCGGTGAGCGACAGCGCCACACAGGCTACGGGCCCAGCCGAGATTGCCGCATCCCACGCCCAGAAGAGATAGCGCCGTGGATGCCGAGCGTCTGATGTTGCGTCACTTTCTTGCGGCGCTGGCATATCGCGCGCAGAAGGCGCTGCGCGGCGCGCCCGAGTCGTTCGGCGAATATCGCGCGGCGCCAGGCGTGCGCACGCCTTTGGAGCTCGTACGTCACATGACCAGCGTGCTCGGATACGCGCACACGTTTTTCCTTGGCGGCACGTATCGGCCCGAGCCCCTCCCCATGCTTGCGGACGAGGTGCAGCGATTTCACGCGATGCTGGACAGTCTGGCGAGGGATCTGTCCGGCGAGCAGGCGCCACGCGGCACGACGCCACAACGGCTGCTCCAGGGCCCGTTCGCCGATGCCATGACCCACGTGGGGCAACTCGCGCTGCTGCGGCGGCTCGCGGGAAGCCCCGTGCCGCCCGAGAATTTCATCGTCGCCAATATCGATGCTGCCAATCTGACGGCTGATCAGGCCGCGCCGGCGAGCCCCGACCGCGTGTGGTCCGAAGCCGAAGCGGAGTGGCTTCCTCGCGCTGGCGGTGATTGATTACACGGCGTCGGCGCTGCGTCACTGCACTGCCTGACGACTCCGCTCCACCTACACAGCCAGGGTTGAACTCATGAGCTATCTCGTTCTCGGTGGAACCGGTACGGTCGGCAGCGCGGTCGTGCGGAAGCTTCTGGGTCGCCGGGAGGAGGTTCGCGTGGTTACCCGCTCCACGGAGAAGGGCGCGGCGCTTCCGCCGGGGGCCACAGCGGTCGTCGGCGATCTGCAGGATCCCGCGACATTTGCTCACATGTTTGACGGCGCCGAGCGGATCTTTCTGCTCAATGGCGTGGTGCCGACCGAATTGCAGGAAGGTCTCGCGGCGGTGAATGAGGCGCGCCGCGTTCGGGCGTCACGTGTCGTGTACCTCTCCGTGCACAACGCCGACAAGGCGCCGCACATTCCGCATTTCGCGTCGAAGGTAGGCATCGAGCGCGCGCTGGCCGCCAGCGGCGTTCCCTTTACCATTTTGCGTCCGAACAATTTCTATCAGAACGACTACTGGTATCGCGACGCAGTCCTGCAGTATGGTGTGTATCCACAACCGCTCGGACGCGCCGGTACGTCCCGCGTGGATGTGCGAGACATCGCGGATGCCGCGGTGAACGCGCTCACCGGCTCCGGCCATGAGGGCAAGACGTATGCGCTCGTGGGGCCTGACGCATGGACCGGCGAGAACACGGCCGCGGCGTACGCGGCTGCGCTCGGGCGCGCCGTGCGGTATGCGGGCGACGATCTGGACGAGTGGAGCCGTCAGGCGCTGCAAATGCTCCCGGCGTGGATGGTGTACGATTTCCGTCTCATGTATGCCTACTTCCAGGCGCATGGACTTCGGGCGACGCCGCGGGATCTGGAAGAGACGCGGGCGATCGTTGGCGGAGCGCCGCGCGGCTTCGGCGATTTTGTAAAGGAAACGGTCGCGCAGTGGACCGCGGGTTGACCTCGTCATGAGGAGTCGTGCTATGAGCCGTATGTCATGGATCCCCGTTGCCGTGCTGCTGGTGACGCTTGGTGCCTGTGCCAGCTCTTCTCAGGAGCGAATGCGTAAGCCGCCTGTGGATCGGCAGCTCATTACGGCGGCGGAGCTGGAAGGCGCGCAGTGGCCCAGTATGTTCGAAGCCATCTCCGCGATGCGGGGGGCCTGGTTGACCAAGCGCGGGCCGGTGAGTTTCAGCGGTGGGGGAGACATCGTGGTGTATCTCGACCGCAACCGGCTCGGTGGTCCCGACTCGCTGCGCAGTATCCCCTGCGACATGATTGCATCCGCTCGGCTGCTGTCGGCACCCGATGCGCAATCGCACTTCGGAATGGATCATCCGTATGGGGCGATCGTCATGGTCTCGCGGAAGCGGTGAGACTCTCGCGAGCGTCGGAGCCGCAGCGTGCAGCGCCCTGAGGTGTCCGGTTCGCTGGACGAGAGGCCCATGGAGCGCGGCGCCAGCGACCTCCGCTGGATGCTCGCCGCCCTGGCGGAGGCTCGCGCGGCGTTCGCGTTAGGCGAAGTGCCGGTGGGCGGGGTTATCGTCCGTGGCGAGACGCTGCTGGCCCGCGCGTACAATCGCACAATCGCCGATGCCGATCCGACCGCGCATGCGGAGAGCCTGCTGGTGCGCGCCGCCGCCGGTGCGCTGGGGCGCTGGCGTCTGGACGACTGCACGCTATACGTGACGCTGGAGCCGTGCGCCATGTGCGCGGGCGCCATGGTGCTCGCGCGGCTGCAGCGAGTCGTCTTCGGCGCGTGGGATGAGAAGGCGGGCATGGCCGGTTCGATTGAAGACCTGCTGCGCCATCCCCGGCTGAATCACAGCCCCGAAGTCACGGCGGGTGTACTCGCCGACGAGTGCGCGCAGCTGCTGCGCCAGTTCTTCCGCGAACGACGCACGGCGCGCGTTGACTCTCCTAACGTCGCGGGATAATTTTCACGGCTAAGCTGGACAGGTGGCCGAGTGGTTGAAGGCACCGGTCTCGAAAACCGGCATACCGGCAACGGTATCGTGAGTTCGAATCTCACCCTGTCCGTGTGCTGCCGGTGGTGGGCGCGAGGTGGCGGCGTGGCGTGGGTCGCATCGCGCCGTCCGGGTCCGCGCAGTCGGGATGGGTGGCCGAGTGGTTTAAGGCGCACGCCTGGAAAGTGTGTGTACGTTCATAGCGTACCGTGGGTTCGAATCCCACCCCATCCGTTTGTAAATCCCTGCTGTGGCACCAGGTTAGCTCTTCCGGCGTTGTGCTGTGTACCGCGCCGGTTTGCGTGTCCCCGCCGACGTGTGTACGCCGTGTGTACGTTTGACCCGGCAAAAGGAATCCGAATCACACCCTCCCCGCGCGGGCGCGCACAAGTCACGACGTGCCTCGCGAACCTGCGCGGCACTAAACACGGAAGGAGAGTCGCGAACTGGCGATACCTCAAGCGTTGAGAGGGGCCGTGATGTTGGCGCAGCCTATGCGACGTAAAATACAGGGCGATTCACTTCCACCCATTCTCAGGAGGGAGAAATCATGCAACTCTTTGGTCCAATGTTGGTGGCAGTGGTCCTGTTGGGAACGGCGTGCAGTGAGGCGACGGCTCCGGGTGGACCACTCACGGCGTTACCACGCGCCCTCACGGCGAGCGAAAGCAAGATCATCGCCGGCAGCAACGATTTCGCGTTCGATCTGTTCCGCATCGGGAATCTCTCGCAGCACAAGGCCAATGTATTCCTCTCGCCTCTAAGCGCATCAATGGCGTTAGGGATGACAGCAAACGGAGCAAACGGCGCGACGTACGACGAAATGCGCACCTCGCTCCGACTGAGTGGAGCTACGCGAGAGGAGGTAAATGGAGGCTACAAATCTCTCATCACATTGCTCAGAGGGCTCGACACCACCACCGATTTTCGCATTGCCAACTCCATCTGGTACCAGCAGACCTTCCCCTTCAACACTTCGTTCCTGAACGAGAGCAAGGTGTATTTTGATGCGCGGGTGGAAGGACTCGATTTCTCGAGTAGCTCGGCAGTCCCCACGATCAACTCGTGGGTAAGCGAACAGACGAACACCAGGATTCCGAAGATCCTGGACGCCATTCGGGCGGAAGAGGTGATGTTCCTGGTCAATGCGATCTACTTCAAGGGGATTTGGCAAGAGCAGTTCGACAAAACGAAAACCGTCCATGCGCCCTTCTATTCTGCCGATGGCACGACGACGACGGTTCCGATGATGGCAAGAGGGGGAGGAGTCGACCATACCGCCACATCCGAGTATTCGGCGGTGGATCTCCCGTATGGCAATTCGGCGTTCACGATGACTGTGGTCCTGCCCCACAACACGGATATTGACAGCTTCGCCGAATCGTTCGACCAGGCGAAGTGGAATGTGCTCGTGGGCTCGTTTCACAAACGCACCCTTCAGGTCCACCTGCCGCGGTTCAGGATGGAATGGAAACGCGAGCTAAACGGGGATCTCGAGCAGCTCGGCATGAGGCTCGCGTTTCACAACGCTGATTTCACGCGAATGTCGCCGCGTGGCCTCGAGCTTTTTATCACCCGCGTTGTGCAAAAGACCTTTGTGGACGTCGACGAGGAGGGAACTGAAGCTGCCGCCGCAACGCTCGTCGGCGTCGGCGTCATTTCACTCCCCGCAGTGTTCCGTGCGGACCGACCCTTTCTGGTCGTGATTCGCGAGCGTTTTTCGGGAACGATTCTCTTTATTGGAAAGATCGCAAAGCTACCGGCGTGACCGGGCTGGATTGGCCGGCGGGGGATGGCACCGAATCACCCCGCCGGGCGATTCAGAAGCTCGTTCAGATACACGCCCTTCCCGCGCCGCGTGCACTGCCGCCGGGGCTTGTCACGCAGGTCGCCGCGCGCGATCCCCGCAGTCGAAGGCTACGTCCGCAGCACGCGCGCCAGTGAGTTCGGCCGACGCATGCCCTCCGCCCAGAGATCACCACGATCGCGCAGGCGTGCCGGCACTGTGTCGATGGTGAACGCGGTGGGAGTCAGTGCGTCGTTCACTTCGCCCCACGCCAGCGGCGTGGAGACCGTGGGCGTGTCTTGCGCGCGCACGCTGTAGACGCCCGCGACGGTCTTCCCCCGAATGTTCTGGAGAAAATCCACGTACACCGAGCCATGGGGCCGCTGCGACACGGCGCGCACGATGGTCGCGAGCTTCGGCGCCCGCTCCACGACGCGCGTCGCCACGAGCTCCGCGATCAGACGCGCCGCTTCGTCCGGTGTGTCGGGAGCGAGGGGAAGCACGATGTGCATCCCGCTCGCACCCGATGTCTTCGGCATCGCCGTGAGCCCGAGCGCGCGCAATACCTCGCGCGTGACCTGCGCGATCTCCACCACTCTCGCGAACGGAACACCATCACCGGGATCCAGATCAATGATCGCGTAGTCGGCCGCCTCGGGCGCCGTCACGCGCGTGTGCCACGGATCCACGGAAATCGCGCCGAGTTGCACGGTGTACAGCAGCGTGAGCAGATCTCCTCCCACCAGGCGCCGCTTCTCGTCCTCGGGATTCACGCGCTCCGTACGCACACCCGCGGGCACTTTCGCCGGCGCGTGCTGTTGGTAGAACGCCTGCCCTGTTACGCCGTTCGGATGCCGCTTGAGCACGAGCGGCCGGTCGGCCGTCGCGGGCACGATCGCGTCGGCAACACTTGCGTAGAAGCGCATGAGGTCGCCCTTGGTGTGGCGCGTCGTGGGGAAGAACACCTTCCCGAGGCTCGTGACGTCGAGCGTGCCATTTCCGATGCGCAGCGTTCCCTCGCCGCGCGCGCTCTCCATCTCCTCCAGTTGCGTCAGCAGCCGGATGGTTTCTCCAGGCGCGGCGGCGCTGGAGCCGGCCCGCGTGGCGGCAGCGGATGATCTCGGCGAGCGGGCAGGGGAGGTGGTAGCCGGCGTCGCTGCGGCGGTCGATGTGGGCGCGCGCGCGACGGTGCCCGGCCCGGCCGCGCGCTTTCTCGTCGCCAAGCCATCTGGCTCGGCGCGCGTGTGCGCGCTCGTGCGTTCCCGCGCGACGTCGCGCGCGCGCTTGTCGTCGCGCACGCCGAGAAAAATGGGGTGGCGCAGCTTCCCATCGCTCGTCCACTCCGTGAAGCGCACCTCGACAACGACCCTCGGCTCGGCCCAATGCGCCGGTTCGCTGGTGCGCGGACGCGTCGTGAAGGGCGACGACGCACGCTCGAGAGGAGCAAGCCGCCGGTGCATGTCGGCGAGAGTCGCGCCCGTAAAGCCGCCACCGACCTGACCGGCGAATACCAGATCCGCCCCGTCATAGTGGCCCAACAGGATCGCCCCCAGATGCGCGCGGCTATTGCGCGGCTCCGTCCATCCGCCGACCACGAATTCCTGCCGGTGCTCCAGCTTGATCTTGAGCCACGCGCGCGACCGGTGTCCCGGTTCATACCGGGCATCGCTCCGCTTGGCGATCACCCCCTCCCATCCGCGTTCGCGTGCCCACGCCAGCAGCGACGCCCCGTCGGTGGAGACGTCGCTCAGGCGCAGCCCCGGCGGAGTCTTTCCGGAGAACAGTTTCTCAAGCGCATCGCGCCGCGTGCGCCAGGCGTCGTTCACCAGCACCCGGCTCCCATCCACCAGGCAGTCGAAGACGAAGAACGCCGTCGGCGTCTCGGCGGTATGGCGCGCGATCTCGTCGCGCACGGTGACATGCATGCGCCCTTGCAGTTCCTGAAAGCGAAGCGGCTCGTCGCCGCGCATCGCGACCGCCTCGCCGTCCAGAACGATCTCCCGTTTCCGCTGCGCGGCGAGCGCTCGTACCGCCTCCGCGATCTCCGGAAACTGCGCGGTCTTGTCGTTGCCATTGCGGGTGACAAGGGTCGCCGCGGATGGCGTGGCATAGGCGAGCAGGCGAATGCCGTCAAACTTCGGTTCGAAAATCCACCCGTTGCCCTGCGGCAGATCATCCCCCGCCGATGCGAGCATGGGAGAGAGGGCGTGCGGTGCCGGCTTGCCGGCAGCGGCGCGCCGGACCGAGCTGGCCTTCGCGGTGTCAGGAGGGACGGAGGACGCCTGGTGCTTGGACTGCCGCCCCGAGGTGGGCGGGCGGTTGCTCTGCCAAACGCGGGATGCACCCGTCGCAATCTCCTCCATCGTGCGTCCCGTCGCGACCGACGTCATCGTGTCGGCGACGATGTCGCTGCCGGGCTTCTCGGTCCCATCGAGATGCTTGATGAGCAGCCACTGCGGTTTCTCGCTCTCGCCGCGCCTGGTACGCACCAGCGCGAATGATCCCCGCAGGCGCTCACCCCGGAAGGAAAACCCGATCTTTCCGGCGCGATATCCGGTGCGGATCGCGTCTGCGTGACCGGTGCGCGTGTCGGTGCTGGCTTCATCCGCGGTGTACGTTCCGCGATCCCACAGCATGACGCTGCCGCCGCCATACTGTCCCGTGGGGATCGTCCCTTCGAACTCGTTGTAGTCGATCGGATGGTCCTCGACCTCCATTGCGAGGCGCTTGTTCGCCGGGTCGATACCGCGGTGAGGCGCGATCTTGTTCTCGAGG
>JANNOC010000278.1:0-9163 GCA_031398865.1 Gemmatimonadota bacterium
GCGCGCTTTCATAGGCGGGCATGTTGCAGACCGGCAGCATCACCAGCGTGCCACGCAATTCGGTTGGGTCAAGTTGTTGATAAAGGCGGCGCGATGCCCCGATACGCCCGTTCCAGCAACTGCGCTGAGAGTGTTCCACTCGGGCGTGCCTGTTCGGCCGCACTCCGGTAGATCTCTCCGATCGATTCGACGGAGCGCTCGACGCTGTCACGCCTGGTTCGGTACGCATCGGCCACCGACTCGAGGATCCGTGTGAACGAAGGCATTCCGTGACGGTCGTCCGGCGGAAAGTAGGTACCTCCATAAAACGGATGACCTGACGGCGTGAGGAACATGGTCATCGGCCAGCCGCCGTGGCCGGTCATCGCCTGCACCGCCTGCATGTAGATGGAATCCAGGTCGGGGCGCTCCTCGCGATCCACCTTGATATTGACGAAGTGCGCGTTCATCAGTGCGGCGGTTGCTTCGTTCTCGAACGATTCGTGCTCCATCACATGGCACCAATGGCAGGCCGCATAGCCGATGCTGAGCAGAATCGGTTTGTCCTCGCGACGCGCGCGCTCGAGCGCGTCGTCACCCCACGCGTACCAGTCCACCGGATTGTCCTTGTGTTGCAGCAGGTACGGGCTGGTCTCGTTCGCGAGGCGATTCGGCATCGAATGAGGAGAAAACGTGATTCGTGACGCGCTTGCGTGCCGGAGTGCGTCGGAGAAAGTTCCAGCATGCTACTCTGTCGCCACGGGTGGAGCCGCCGGCTCACTGCTTCGCTATCTGCCGGTAGTGGCGATCCCGAGAGCTGATGGTGCGCATCCCTCGGCCCGCAGCACCAGCGTTAGGCCCGACATTGTCAGCCTCCCTCACGCCACCGGTCTCATGCCCCCCTACATCCCCGACGACTTCGACAAGTTCTTCACCGACAACAACCCGCGCATCCACGAGGAGTTGTTCGCGTTTCTCCGCATCCCGAGCGTCAGCGCGCGCACCGAGCACGCGGCGGACGTCGCGGCCGCGGCGCGCTGGCTCGCCGACGCAATGACCTTCATCGGCCTGGACGCGCGCATTCACCAGACCCCGGGCCATCCCATCGTCGTTGGCGAGACGCGCGCGGCGGGTCCCGCCGCGCCCACCGTCCTCGTGTACGGGCACTATGACGTGCAACCGGCTGAACCGCTGGACCTGTGGACGACGCCGCCCTTCGAGCCAACCCTGCGTGACGGCAAGATCTTCGCCCGCGGCGCCGTGGACGACAAGGGACAGCTCTTCCTGCATCTCAAGGCGATCGAAGCGCACCTCGATCGCCGCGGCGGGCTCCCGCTCAACATCATCGTGCTGGCCGAAGGAGAAGAAGAGGTCGGCAGCGATAATCTCCCGACCTTCATCGCCGAGAACGCCGAGCGGTTGAAGGCGGACGCCGTCGTCATCTCCGACTCGGCGATGTTCGCGCCCGGCCAGCCCTCGATTCTGTCATCGCTGCGCGGTCTGGCGTATTTCCAGATCGACGTGGACGGCCCCGCGCGCGATCTGCATTCGGGCACGTATGGTGGCGCGGTGGTCAATCCCGCGATGGCGCTCGCTCGCATGCTCGCAACGCTACACGACGCGACCGGTCGCGTGGCGATTCCCGGCTTCTACGATCAGGTGCGCGAATGGAGTGCCAGCGCTCGCGCGGCGATCAGTGCACTGCCGTTCACGGAGTCGGAATTCCTGCACGAGGTTGGCGCTCCGGCGTTAGGCGGCGAGCAGGGCTATGCGACGCTGGAGCGCACCTGGGCGCGTCCCACGTGTGAGGTGAACGGACTGCTGAGCGGATACACCGGCGAGGGCGCCAAGACCGTGCTTCCCGCGAAAGCGATGGCCAAGGTGAGCTGCCGTCTCGTCCCCGATCAGGATCCGGCAACCATCGAGCGGCTGATGCAGGTCCACCTGCGCTCTGTCGCGCCCGCGGGGGTTCGGGTAAAGGTGACGGCGCTGCACGGCGGCCACCCCTGGCGCGCGGAGCTCGCCGGCCCACTCTTCGACGCGGCACGCCGCGCCCTGGCCGGCGCCTTCGGTCGCGAACCCGTCGTGACCGGCGAAGGCGGCTCCATTCCGGTGGTCGGCGACTTCGCCCGCATCCTTGGCGCACCGGTACTGCTCATGGGCTTCGGACTGCCCGGGGAGAACGCGCATGCGCCTGACGAGTGGCTGAGCGATGCCAACTTCACGACAGGCATGCGCGCCGTCGCCGTGTTCTGGAATGAATACGCTCGGCTTATGAAAAGGGGTGGAGCGAAATAGCGAAAGGGAAGTCTTCAGCTATCAGTTCCCAGTTCTCGGTGAGGATCTGAGCACTGATCACTGACAACCGACAACTTCCCTTACTCAAAACCGCCACTCCCGAATCAGAAAGAGCCCAAGGACAGTCGCCGTCCTCGGCTCGGAGGCCGCCAGCGATGGCGCCCGCAGCCGGAAGCGCGACTCGAAGCTCGCTTCGACGATATAGCCATGCGAGTCGCGATGCTGGTACCGCAGCCCGGGCGGCGAATTGGAAGGCTGGAAGAAAAAGAGCGGCCGCGCCTGCAGGCCAACAAAGTTGCGTGGATTCCAGTACTTCCCATACTCGATCTCGGTTCCCAACAGGAACGACCCAACGTCCGTCTGCCACAACTCCGTCTGCAAGTCAGCGGGGGTGATGTTGAACACGTCCGCGCCTAACGTGCGCGCCGCATCGCTCTCGACCTCGTTGGCCATGACGCCAACCGCCACACCCGCGAGCTGGCTCGTGGCGAGGGCCGCCGTGGCACCCACGAGCCCGCCACTCGCCCCGGCGGTGGACGCCCCCGAGCCTTCGATCTGCAGCAGCGAGGACGACGTGCGCCCGAATGCGAGATAGCTGAGCAGATCCGACTGCGGAATCGGTGGCTGCGCGTCGCTCTCCAGTGTCAGGCGCGGCGACTTGAGCGTCCCCCCGATCAGCAGCCGGATATACAGCGCCTCGCGCGCCGGCAGCCGGACCTCGTACTCGCCCGTCAGCTGCAGTGTGGGATCCAGTTCGGGGCTGCCGATGAACGTCGCCGACCCGCGCTTCACCTGGAAACGCTTGCTCAGAAAAGTGTACTCCCCGCGATCGCTGTTGAGCACCCCATCCAGCGTCAACGCGTCCGTGGCACGGTCCACGTGCACGATCAGGTCGCCGACGGAATAAATCTCCACGTTCGCGTCCTGGGAGCGCACCCACGTGTCCCGGTCCACGTGCACGTTGATGTCCATGCGCAAATTCTTCAGCAGCGGCGAATGAGTGGGCAGTATCTCGCGGTCGCTCATCAGCGACGTGTCGATGACGCTGAAGACCGCGGGATCGCCTGAGCTGATGACCTTCTTGTCGTCCGACTTTGGAACCCAGAGCACGCCACTGCGCACACGCACGCCACCACTCACGTACGCCTGTGCGAACGGCCCGAACAACGCGAGTTCCGCGTCGGCCCGAACCCGTCCAATGTCATTGTCCATGACGCGCGCCTTGTTCGCCTTCAGGCGCAGGTCGAACGTCGGGGTGGTCAGCGTCTTCATGCCGAGACCGCCCGAGATGCGAATCGCCCCGTCGCTATCGCCGACCAGTGAGTCGATCATGATGGTATCGCGCGTCATGCGCACCGCTCCGGCAATGCCGCGGACGGTGATGCCGAGCGGGACGATGCGGGCCCGGCCATCATCAACGCGCACGGCGCCCGCAAGCGATGGCTGTCGCATCGTGCCGCGGATGGCGACAGAGCCAACCGCGCGACCGCGAACGCTGGACACCGCGTCGGTGAATTGCGGGATCAACTCCAGCGGCATGCTGTCGGCAACGATGTCCAGTGTCACCGCGCCGTCCGGGAAGCGCGAGCCCGTCACGCCCTTGAGCGCGAGATTCACGGGCAGCGTTCCGTTCGCGACAAGCATCGGCGCGCCGCCGGCGCGCACCAACTCCGCGCGTCCCGTGAGCCGCTGATCGGCGTACTCCACGGATGCCTTCAGCGCGGGGATCGTCACGCCGCGCCAGGTGAGATTGGTCGCACCCGCCGCGCCGCGAATCCCGGGCGACAGCATCGTCCCACGCACGCGCGCCGCCAGCGTAACTACTCCGGTGACGTCCAGGTCGCTCTGCAACAGACTCATCACGTTGCCGATGTCGAAGCCATCCACCGCGATCTCGAGATCCGCGACGCCTTCGGTGGGCAACAGGCCATTCACGTAGATGCGGCCGCCCGCGCCATTGGTCAGCTCGAGGGTGCGAATCTCGACGCCGGACCCGCCCCACCGAATGGTGCCCGGCTGCGTGGACGTCCAGAACGAAGTGTCGAAGCGCAACCGGAGGTCGTTGAGGTGCAGCTCGCGATGATCGGCGTGCAGGACGTACTGCGCTTTCACACTGTAGTCGCGCTGATCGTCCTGGTGCACCACCACGGCCGCCATGCCCGAGTCGGACGCATAGGTGAGTCGCGTCACGACGCTGTCGAGCAGGAATCCGCTCGCGCTGACCTGTCGCATGTCCGCGCCGACGATCACCGACGCCGCGGGGGTGCGCGCTTCCAGCCACGCGTACTCGGCGCGCAGGTCCGCCACTGTGTTACCACCCACGGCGAGACCCGTCGCGCCCGCGCGGCCGCGCACGTCGAAGCGTCGGATATTGCCTCGAATCGTTCCAGCGGCCACCGCGGAACCGGCCAGCGAATCGCGCCGCACCACGCTCGGCGTATCTGCCACGAGCCGCGGCGCGCGCTCGCCGGAAATCGCACGCTCCATCTCGGTCTCCTGATGCACCCGAGCGGAGTCGCGGCGCGCTTCCTCGAATGCCCGCGCGATCGCCGCCGGTCGCGGCGCGACGCTGCCACTGTCCGATGGGAGCCAATGTTCCAACGCCTGCAGGGAATCCACCACGACGCGATACACCAGTTCAGCGTCCTGCGACTCCGTCAATCCGAACGCCCCAATGATCGACACGGAGCCGTATGGCGCGCGCACGAATAACGAATCCACACGCAGCAGTCCGTCCGCAATGGTGATGCGGGCCAGCACGGTGTCCACCTGCACGCTGTCCAGGCTCGAGGTCGCGAAGTCGGCCGTGATCGTGGCGCGCATCGTCTCGGGATCCAGTCCGCGTCCGATGACGTGCACGCCCGCGGTGAGCGATGTGCTCGGCAAGCGCGCGATCACCGCGCGCGCATTGAAGAGCCGCATTCCGACGGCGAAATCGTAGCTCTTCTCCGCGCTCTGGAGATCCAGGCGCCCGCGTGTTTCGATGTCGCCACCGTCGGCGACGCGCAGAGTGGAATTCACGTCCAGCGCGCGCAGCGTGCCCGTCAGACGGATCGGACCCGAGGCACCGCCATGCAACCCGATCGCGGGCGCGAAGCGCCCCACCGTCGTCAACGAGAGCGGACTCGCCTCGAGCGCGATATCCATCCAGCGCTCGCCGCGCAAGCGGATGGCGGCGCGGCCCGTCAGGTGTGAGCGCGCGCCGCGGTCCGTATGTTCCACCTCCCCCTCGGCCAACAGTCTCGTCGCGGTCGAGCCGTTCACGGTCGCCCTGCCCGTGAGCGTTCCGCCGATGGGGAGGTCAGGGAGGGATTTGTGCGCGAGATCCACCTGCAGGGGCGCGAGCGTGACGCGCAGATCGCGCGCGCGGAACACCGAGTCACCGATGCCGATATTGCCGCGGGCGACCACGCGGCTGCGTCCCGAGAGCGGATCGTCGAAGGCGACGTCCGCGTCCACGCGCAGATTCGCGAGCGTGCCGTCGAGCGCCGTCCGTCCGCCCAGCGTACCACGACGCGGTGCGACGAATCCCGGGACGAGCTGTTCGTTGAGCCGCGTGTCCATGCCGTAGAAGCGGAGATCCGTGTCGTGAACGCGCGTGGTGCTGTCCCCCATCGTGACGCCGAAATCTCCGGGGGCGCGGGCACTGCCGCGCACGACGGTGGCGTTGCGAGCGAGATACGTGTCCGCCGTATCACGCCAGAGCAGGGAGAAATCCATGGAGCCGCCGCCGTCCGACGGCAGGCGTGGATACACCCACTGCAGATCGGACAGGGCCACGCGCTCGGCCAGCACGCGCAGCGTGAAGTCCTCGGTCTTCGGTTCGTACTTCCCACTCAGCCGCGCTCGCGAACCCGGCATCGCCAGCGCCACGTCATTGAACCAGATGGAATCGCCGCGGAACTCGATCACGCCGCGGAGGTCACGGACCTCCGCCACGGGCGGGAGAAAAATCGCGGCGGCCATCTGCATCGTCGCGATCTCGATGCGCTTGGTCTTGTCGTCGGGATCCTTGAGTCGAAAGAGCGGAATCCGCCCGGCGATGGCCTTGAGATCGGTGACGCGCTGGAAGCCGCCCGGGACCTGACGAATGGCGGTGCGCGATCCACCGGCGAGCTTGTCCGCCACAACGCTGTCGCGCCGGCTCTGTGAGAGTGTGCTGTCCGGATACCACGGCGATCGCACGATCATGCGGCCGTCAACGATCTCCACGTTCTCGAAACGGATCCAGTCTCCGAATCCCGGCGCCTCCGTCGTGTCCTTGGGCGTCGTGCTCTTCGGATACAGGCGACGGAAGTTCCACGTCCCATGCGGCGGCTTGTCCAGCACGATGATCGGACGGATGAGTTTTACGTCGTGCAGCACGAGCTTCTTGCCGAGCAGTCCGCGGACGCTGTATTTCGCGGTGACTTCGTCCGCCATCAGGAACAGGCCGCCGGAGCTGTCGCGGATGGAAACGCTGGAGAACGTGAAGCCTTCGAGGAGATTCCCCGTGATGCGTCCCACGCGCACGAGGCCGTGTGTCTTGTCCTGCAGCAGATCCAGCGTCACGTGCCTGACGCGCTCACGGCCGTAGTCCGTTTGCGTGATCATCACCACCGCGGCCAGCGCAAACAGCCCGAGGATGACGACGATCCCGATCGCGATGATCCACCGGCGGGCCATCAGAACGCCTCGCCGATCGAGAGATGCAGCTGCAGCCGGTTCAGCACGCCCGTGAAGCCGCTGGTCTTGCCGATACCGGAATAGGGCCGGCGCGTGGGCTGACCGTCCGCACCCACGAGCGTTACCAGAACACCGTTGTCCCCTTCCGTCACGACGGGGAGCGCCTCGCGCTGATTCACGTTGACGCCGAGGTCCACACGGATCGGCCCCACGGCGGACTTGTAGCGAATGCCGAAACCCGGCGTGACCGCGGCGGTGCTGCGGCCGATGTCCAGCGCGGATGGGCTCGCGCCGACCACGGCACCGTCCACGAACACCGCGCCGACGAGCGCGCGCCACACCGGGAAGCGGAACTCCGCGCTCGCTTCGAGCAGTTGGTTGCCGCCGAGCGGTCGCGGCTGGAAGTCAGCATCGTCGAGCCCGGCTGCGTTGGGATCGCATTGGCGGATGTCCGCGGCCGCGCAGCGTTCCGATGAATCGCCGCGCAGACGCTGCGCCGGAATGGTGAGGACCCGGGGACCAAGTTGGTTCTCGCCGAAACCGCGCACCGACCGGGCACCGCCGGCATAAAAACGCTTGCGCGGATGCAGAATGCCGATATTGCCATCGGTTGCGCCTAACGCTTCGCGACCGCTCGCGACCGCGTCGACCCACCCGGCATTCAGGTGTCCGGCGAGCACGGCGCGCCGGCCGATCCGCCGGTACACGGACCCCTCGGCGTTCACCCGATTGTAGCGAAAATCCGACGACGTGAACCCCGACGCGTGCTCGGCGTCGGCGCGCGCCAGATACCCCTGCGTCGGTGAGAAGGGATCGTTGGTCCGGTCGATCGTTGCCGTGAGCGTGAAGGGCGACAGCCGTTGCCGCCGCCGCAGCGCCTCGATGGTGCTCACGTCGCACACGCCGAAGTTGACGCAGAAGTACACGTCGCCCGCCTCGATCGTCGTGATCTCGAAGCGATAGTTGGCGCTGGCCGGGGCGCGCACCGCGACCTCGCGCGTGAACGTCAGGCTGGTTCCGTAGCCGCGATCAATGACGACGCCCGGCGAACTGCGCCGATGCGCGAAGACGCTCAGGCCGATGGAGTTTCTCGGATCGCCGATCCAGCGTTCGCGCACGTCTGCGCTCGCCTGCCACGTGGGCGCGAGAAAGCGCGCGCGGTCGGCGCCTTCCAGCTTGAGCGCCTGACCGAAGAGCCGCGAGTCCTTGAGCTGCTTCGCGAACAGATTGCCCATGGTGCCCGTGACGTCCAGTCGACGCGCCCTGCCGAACCAGTTGTAATGCGTGTAGCGCCCTTCCACCTGCACGAAATCGAGCGTGCTGAAGCCGCCGCCCACGCGCGCTTCCTGCGGCGGCGCCTCCGAAACCTTCACCGCGATCGTCTTCACGCTGTCGCCGCCGGGGACGATCTCCACGGCGGCCCGGGTGAACAACCCCGACTCGTACAGGCTGCGCTGACTGCGCCTCATATCGGACAACCGGAAGAGTTTTCCCGGCTGAAAGCTCAGCGAGTTACGGATGGTCGGTGTGCCAACCTCGTCGTTCCCGGTGATGCGGATCTCGCCGACCGTGGTCTTCCAGCGCGGATCGATGCTGATCTCGACGTTCGCCTCGTGGCTCGGATCGGACACGCCGACGGACTGGGCGAGCTGTGCATCCGCATAGCCCTTTTCCCAAAGCGCGTTGCGCAGGCGCGCGAGGCTGGAGTCCAGCGTCAGAAGATTGAGCGGGCGACCCGCGCGCAGGTGCACGAGGCGGCGCACCTCGCGGTCGCTCAACGTCTCCACAGGGCGGGTCACGTCGACACGACGGACGAGTGTTGGCGGACCTTCGGTGATCGCGAAGGTGATTTTGACTCTCCCCTTCCCGTCCGGCGCCACCGTCGTATCCACGCGCGCGTTGCGGAAGCCGCGCTTCCAGTAGAACACGCGAACGCGGATGACATCCAGCTTGAACTCGTCGCGGTCGAGAAACTCGCGCTGATAGAACAGACGCGACTTGGAGACCAGACACGCGGAGACCTTGAAAAGCACGGACTTGCAGCCCGAGGCATCGGTCGCGATGCTCTCCCGCAGCTCGTCCTTCTCCACCGCCTTCACGCCGCGGAATCTCCGCGACGTGACCTCGGGACTTTCGTCTGTCCGGTCCTGCGCCGCCGCCGGGCCCGGCAGCGTCAGGCCGAGCGCCAGGAGCAGCGCCGCGACTCGGCGTATGGCGCTGT
>JANNOC010000286.1:0-5469 GCA_031398865.1 Gemmatimonadota bacterium
CCGGAAAACAGCATGTGATGTACCGGGAGCATCGTGCTGTCGCGCGAATCCACCGACGGAGCATCCACGCCCAGCAGGCGCAGGCCGCGTCCGATCAGCTCGCGCACGGTACTCTCGGCGAGCGTTGGCCACGTGTCCGGAAAGCTGCCGCTGGCGATCGAACGACCCGTGCGCAGCAGCAGACGCTCGACGCCGATCGCGGCGGCGAGCACGTCAAACTCGGCAATGTCGATCTCGCCGCGCGCGGTGCTGACGTCCACGACCAGCGCGCGTCCGAAGAACGGTTCCAGCGGAAGCTCGTGCGAACCCGGCCATCCGTCGCGCACGTGCAGCGGCGCGTCGGCGTGCGTCCCCACGTGCGGGCTGGCCGCGATCGCCGACACGTTCACGCTGTCACCGCCCGCGATGGTCGACGCCCAACGGCAGGTGAAGCGTGTGTCACCGGGCCATTCGGGCGTGCCTTCGCGCACCGCGATGCTGATGTCGCGCAGCGCTCCGCTCACCGCTCCGCTCACCGCGTGCAGTCCGGGGCCACACTCACGGGCTGCCGCGATAGAAGGTGCTGCGAATGCGCCAGAGGTCGGGGAAGAACTTCTGCGAGATGGTGCGCTGCAGGTAGCGCGCGCCGAGCGTCCCACCGGTCCCACCCGTGTCGGGCCCGATGATGCGCTCCACGAGCTGCACATGCAGGAAGCGCCACAGCCCGAAATTCTGCTCGTACTCCAGCAGGCTCTCCGCGAGCATGAGCAGCGCAGCGTGCCGCGACTGCGCGTACACGTCCTCGAGCGTCGCGCCGCTGCCAGCGATCAGATTCGAGTACAGCTGCTGCAGGGTCGGGCGTGCGATGGCCCGCCTTACGACATCCGGGATGTCTCCGTGTTCCCTCAACGCCTGCATGAAATGCTCATCGCGCAGACCGGAGACGGCCTCGATGGCACGAAACTGCGCGCTCTGGGAGCCACTCGAGGAGCCGAGGTAGCCGCGAAACTGCGCGAACCGTTGCGGCGGCAGCGTCTCCAGCGCGGACAGTTGCGCGGCGACGATGCGCATGAGCGCGTTCACGCGCTTGAGCGCGGCCGTGCCACCCATGACGTCCTGCCGCTGCAGCGCGTCGATGAGGCCGTCCAGTTCGTGCAGGATAACCTTGAACCACAGCTCGCTCGCCTGATGGACGATGATGAACAGCAGCTCGTCCGGATGCTCGGGGGTGGAGCGTGGCCGTTGCAAGCGAAGCAGCTCGTCGAGGGCGAGGTACGAGCTATAGTCGATTTCTTCGCGCGCCGCGCCGGAACTCTGGGCGTCACTCAAAATGTGGTGACCTCCAGCGCGCCGAGGTCGTCGACCCGCATCGTTTCGGTGGTGAAAAAGGGTTCGCCGTAGCGAGTCCGGATGAGTGTTCCGTAGTGGGCGGCGTGGTGCCGCACCAGATCGTACAGGGGCTCGCCGTTCGGGTACACCTCGCCGGCCTGGGTCGCCCCGTCGAACTGTGACGCGTAGCAGCGGACAGCCTCCAGCTTGCGCTCGAATTCTTCGGTGATGTCCACCACGAACGTCGGCTTCACGTAGTCCTCTCGGTACGTGAGCGCATGCACCACCTTGCGGGGGCGATGCACCGCCGTGAAGGGAGCAATCTTGGCGAGCCCCGCGACAAAGCAGGCGTCGCGCACGAGCTGGGCCGTTACCGCATGGTCAGGATGGCGCCCCGCGCGTGCCGGCGCGATCACGACTGCTGGCTTGAAGCGGCGGATCACCAGTGCCAGCTGCTCGCGCGACGCGGGTGTGTTCTCGATCCCCGCGTCAGGCAGACCGAGGTTCTCGCGTGCCGTGAGGCCGAGCAGCTGCGCCGCGCGACTTGCCTCTTCCGCGCGGAGCGCCGGCGTACCGCGCGTGCCCAGCTCTCCCTGCGTGAGATCCAGCACCGCGGTGCGATAGCCCTGGCCCGCCGCCTTGATGAGCGTTCCGCCGCAGGTCAGCTCCACATCGTCGCGATGGGCAGCGATCGCGAGAATATCAATGGCCGTCATGCGGTGAACTTAGACGCGCGCCCTGGCAGCGACCAGATGCGAGCGGTGATGACAGCCGGACCCTCGCATTATTCGTAGCGCAGCGCCTCGACCGGATCCAGCTTTGCGGCGCGGTTGGCCGGCAGCACGCCGAAGACGAGACCGATGCCGACGGACGCGGACACCGCGATCACCGTGAAGGAGAGCGGTGTCGCGGCCTCCACGTTCAGGAGCCGCGACGCGAGCATTCCCATCGCGAGCCCGGCGACGATCCCGATCAGGCCGCCCATTCCGGTCAGCGTGGCCGCCTCGACGAGGAATTGCAGCAGAATATCGCGCCGCGTTGCGCCTAACGCCTTGCGAACACCGATCTCCCGAGTCCGGTCCGTGACCGAGACCATCATGATCGCCATGACGCCGATGCCACCCACGAGTAACGCAACGGCCGACAACACCATCATGACGAGCATGAAGACGCCGGTGATCTTGTTCCAGATGTCGAGAATCTGATCCTGGGTGATGAGGTCGAAGGTGTTCTTGTCACCGGGACGCAGGCGTCGCATTTCACGCAGCGCGACCGTGACCGCGCCCTGTGCGTCCGTCACGCTGACGCCGGCGTATGGCTTCACCACGAGCCAGAGGGCGTTCGTCTTGTCGATCGTGAACTGGTGGTCCGCCATGGCAAAGGGCACGATCGCGCCCGTCTCTGTACCCGGGGGCGAGAAGATATTCTCCGGCGGTTGGTACACTCCGATGATGACGGCGGGACGCCCGAGGACGCGAAAAGTTTTGCCCATTGGCCGCTCCCGGCCAAAGATCTTGCGCGCCGCGTTCTCATCGATCACCGCCACGGCGGCCCCCGTCGCCAGCTCGGCGCGGGTGAACCAGCGGCCATCCAGCAGTTCGCCCCCCTGGACGTCGGCATACCGGTCATCCGCGCCGAAAACCGCCATCGGTTGCGTGCGTGCGCCCTTGTACTCGAGCCGGCCGAACACCTGTGCCCACAGCGATGCATACTGCACTTCAGACAGCGTCTTCAGCCGCTCCGCCTCGGCGGGGGTGAGATCGGGCCGGATGCGCACTTCCTTTGGGAGACGATCCGGATTCAGCGGCGTCTGCGACAAGTACTTGATGACGTAGAAGGTGGTCGGCCCCGCAATCTCGATGGTGCGCACGATCTGGTCGCGGATGCCCTGCACGATCGCCGCCATGGCCATCACGGTCGAGACCCCGATGACGACGCCGAGGATGGTGAGACCCGAGCGCAGCTTGCTCGCCCGCAATGTGTCGAGCGCGAGCGCGACGTTTTCGCGCAGGCGATCGGCGACTCTCATTCCGCCCTCAGCGCCGTGATCGGCTCGAGCCGCGCGGCGCGCGACGCCGGGTACACGCCAAAGACCACTCCGACGCTCGCACCCAGCCCAATCGCGAGCGCGACGGACCACAGCGTCACGCGGGCGGGCAGGGGAGAGACCGCGGCGACCAGCAGCGCGAATGTCCAGCCCGCGCCGACACCGAGGATCCCGCCCAGCGCGGAGAGTATCACGGCCTCCGCCAGAAATTGACGGCGAATGTCTCCCGCGGTCGCGCCGACCGACTTCCGGACGCCGATCTCGCGCGTCCGCTCGTTTACCGACATCAGCATGATGTTCATGATCACGATTCCGCCGACGACGATTCCGATCGCGACGACCGCCGGAATGACGCTGAAGAGAACGCGCGTGAGCGCCTTCCAGAAATCCACCAGCGCATCCGCCGCCTCGATGGAGAAATCGTTGGACTCGGTGGGCCGCAAGCCGTGCGCGACTCGCATCGCTTCTTCCGCGCGCTGCATTGCGCCGGTAAGCTCTTCGGCCTGGCGCATCTTCACCGACACCGTGGTGGTGTTGCGCCGCCCATAGATCATCTCGAAGGAGCTCAGGGGCAGCATGACGAAGCCATCGAAGGACTGACCGAGGACACGTCCCTTCGGCGCGACGACGCCGACAATCTCGAATCGCTCTCCCATGACGCGGATGTTGCGGCCCACGGGATCCACGCCCTCGAAGAGTTTCTCGGCGATGTCGGCACCCACTACGGCGACCATCCGACGCTCGAGCACGTCCAGGTCGCTGAGCGGACGACCGCCGGAAAAGACGTAGTCCTGAACCACCTGATACGGCGCGGTGACGCCAAAGATGAGCACGTCGGCGAGAGTGCGATCGCGCCAGATGACGTCCGCCTGCGGCGTCGGCCAGCCGGACTGAAGGCTCACCGCCTGCGCGTCAGGGAGCGAACGGTCCACCGCCTCGGCATCTGCCGGAGTGATACGCGGACGGCGCTGCACCAGGCGCCACTCGTCGTCGTCAATGAGCCCCACACGAATGGGCGTGCGGCGGACCTGGAAGGAGTTGGTGCCGACGATCGCGCCCGCGAGATTCTCCTTCACGTACGCGTTCATCCCCTGGATGATCGCGACCACGGCGACGAGAAACGCCACCGACACGATGATGCCAAGGAGCGTGAAGAAGGATCGCAGCTTGTTGGCGGCGATCTGGGTCATGGCGGTCAGGAGGACGTCGGCGTAGAGCACAGCGTTCTACTCGAACCGCAGTGCCTCGACCGGGTCGAGTCGGGATGCGCGAATCGCGGGGAGCATGCCGAACAATACTCCCGTGAACGCCGCCATTCCCAGCGCGCTGGCGATCGCCGAAGGCGGCGTGGATGCCGGAACCGCGGGGAACGCCGCGCGCACGCCGATCGTGACGAGAATGCCAAGCACCAGGCCCAGTGCCGCGCCGATGCTGGTCAATGTCACGGCTTCGACGAGAAACTGCCAGAGGATGGTGAGGCGCGTGGCCCCAAGCGCCTTGCGGACGCCGATCTCGCGGGTGCGTTCCGTCACGCTGATCATCATGATGGCCACCACACCAACGCCGCCGACCAGCAGCCCTACAGACGATAGTCCCACCATCACGTACATGAAGGTGCCAAACAGCTCGTTGTAGATTCCCAGCAGTCGATCCTGCGTCACGATCTCGAAGTTGTTCGGTGCCGTGGGCTTGAGGCCTCTCGCCGCGCGCAGGGCGGCGATGACGTCGTCGGTGGCTTCCTCGACGGTGACACCGGCGCGCGGCTTCACGATGAAGTCGGTGCCACGCATCCAGAGATTGAGATGCCGCCGACCTGTCTCGAAGGGGATGATGGCCTTCGGCTGATCGCCACCGCCAGCGGACGTCGGCGTCCCCATCGGACTCGCCGTGTAGTGATAGACGCCGATCACCTGAAAGCCCACTCCGTCGACGTTGACCATCTTATCGATCGGATCCGAGGTGCCGAAAAGCCTCTCCGCCAGCTTCGCGTTCACGATGATGACTCGGGCTCCCGTCAAGTTCTCGGCGTAGGTGAAGCTGCGACCGGGATAGATGTCACCACCGTCCACATCCACCCAGTTCGGCGTGTAAACCTCCATGCCGGTGCTCACCTG
>JANNOC010000363.1:0-4017 GCA_031398865.1 Gemmatimonadota bacterium
GTCTGGAATACTCTACTGTGAAGTCAGGCCGCGCGGCAGGCGGTATCGGTCGCATCGGCAGTACCTCCCAAGCTCAAACGGGTCCGACGAGCGGCGGGCCCGTTCGTCGGCCCCGGCGCCCATGTTCCTCGCCCGCGGCCCGAGCGTCGCGCGCGCAATGAGGCGATCGTGCTGCTAAACAGAGCGCTGCACTCCACTAACGCCGTCGCGCTGCGGCACGACGTCGCGCGGCGACCCGCCCCTGCGTGACGAGCCCAGCGCGGGACACGGTGGCACGCATCGCGGAGCTCGAGCGCGAACTCGCTCTGGCTCAGCGTACGCTGCAGGAGTACATGTCGCAGCGCGAGGTAGCGGAGCGCGCGGAAGCGGCGCTGCGGGACAGTGAGCGCCGCTATGCCGCGTTCATTCAGAGTGCACCGTACGGGATTTATCGCGCGACGCTGGACGGACGCTTCCTGGACGCGAACCCGGCACTGATGGCGATGCTGGGCTACGACAATCTCGAGGAGTTGCTGGCGCTCGACCTGACGCGCGATCTGTATGCCGACCCCGAGGAGCGGCGGCGAATCGTGGCGCACGTCAAGGCCGAACATTCCCTGGACTGGGTCGAGGTCCGCTGGCGGCGCAAGGACAGCTCCCTCATCACCGTGCGCCTGTCGGCCCGTGCCATGCCTGACGTGACGGGCATGCCAGCGTATCTCGAAGGCATGGCGGAGAACATCACCGAGCTCGCGCGCCGCGAAGCACTACTGCGACGCAGCGAGCGCATGGCCAGCCTCGGCAACACCCTCGCCGGTGTCGCGCATGAACTGAACAATCCACTGGCCGCCATCAGTGGGTTCGCCCAGCTCATGCTCAAGGGGAGCTGGCCCGAGGAAGACCGCAGCGCTCTGGAAATGATCAATCACGAAGCGGGTCGCGCCGCGCGAGTCGTCAAAGATCTGCTCACCTTCGCGCGCAATGACAACTCAACGCGACCGCTCCGTCGCGTGGACCTCAACGCGGTGGTTCGCTACATCGTCGGGACGCAGCGCTACTCGCTCGAGACGCGCGGGACGACGGTGGAATGCACGCTTGCCGACGATCTCCCCACGGTGCTTGGCGACCCCGCGCAACTCGAACAGGTCGTGCTGAATCTGGTGGTCAATGCCAGACAGGCGATGGACAATCGCGCGGAGGCGCCCGCGCGAGACGCTCTTCACTCCACCATTCGCATCCGCTCATTCGTATCGCATGGCCACGCGGTCGTTGAGATTGCCGACAACGGTCCGGGGATTTCGGCAGCGGACTGTCTGCGGATCTGGGAGCCGTTCTGGACAACGAAGGCGGAGGGCGAGGGGACCGGGCTCGGTTTGTCGGTGGTGCACGGCATCGTGGATTCGCTCGGCGGGACGATCGACGTCGAGAGCGAGATCGGCCGGGGGACATGCTTCACGATCGTGTTGCCGCCCGCGCCTGCGATCGAGGCGTCCCGTCGCACGTCGCCCGGGAAAGGCTCCCTGAGCCAGAGCGACGTCGCCCTCGCACCGCTCGACATTCTGGTCGTGGATTCGGATGCGGCCAACGTCGATTTGCTGACGCGCTGTCTCGGCGAGCGAGGGCATGCGGTGGTCGGCGCGTCTAGCGGCGAGGACGCGATCTCGCTCGCCACGCTGGCATCGTTCGATGTCGTCCTGTGCGACCTGCGCACCACGGGCACGGGGATCGCGGAGGTCGCGCGGCGCCTGCGTGCGTCGCCAGGGTCGCAACGCACACGCATCATCATCTCGGCTGGCGACAGCGCGAGCCCTCGCACGCACGAGCTACTGGAGGAGATCCGTCCGGATGGCGTCGTGGCAAAGCCGTACGACATCCTCGCGCTGCGCGCGGCCATCGAAGCCGAGCCGCGGCAGGGTTGATCTACCGGCGGGAGCGGACGCCGGTCAGCGCGGCGCGCCGACTGATCCGCTGAGCCACCCATCGCGAACGCGACGCTGCGCGTCCGTCGGCTGCTCGCTCTCCTCCAGCTTGTACTCGCGCGGCTCAGCGGACACCCGCAGTCGCAGCCCGGCGTGCGCCAGCGTCTCGTTCCACGGCAGTTCCTCCACGCCGGCAACGTAGCGCGCGAACCACGGATGCAGGTCGGCCCCGGCGACCTCACTCGCGGCGCGCTCCACATCCGCCTCGGTATAGCCGCGTCCCTGCAGGTAGTAGCTGTCGAAAGGTGCGTCCCACGTCCACTGCTTTAGCAACCGGAGCACGTCGTCCAGCGAGCGGGCGTTACCGGTGCGCGCACGCAGCTCGAGATCGAGCAGCATCCCGAGCGCTTCTCCCTTCAGGTAATAGGAGATCCAGGTGTTGGCGCCGTTATTGAGCGCCGGCAAAGCGCTCCCGTCCCAGAAGGGCGCGTGGAACGACGACATGCGCGCGGAGAGCTCCTTGCGACCCGGGCTCTCGCTGTTGTACCGGATAGTGCGAGCGAGGTTGGTGTACAGTTGCGCGCGACCGAGGATCCCCGCCCGATGCAACGTCATTACGCCGTAATAGTTCGTCCACCCCTCCGCGACCCATAGACTCGGCTGATACTGCTCAGTCGTGTAGTCGAAGGGACCCAGCGCGACTGGCCGGATGCGCTTCACGTTCCAGGTGTGGAAGTACTCGTGCGAGACCGTGCCCATGCCGGAGAGGACGGTCGCGCTGTCGGTCCATCCCGCCCCCGTGACGATCTGCGTGGAGTAGAGATGCTCCATGCCGTCGCCACCACCGAAGCCGAGGTTTACCATGAAAGTGTACATCTCGAGCGGCGGCGGTGCGATGACCGAGTTCTGATAGCGGACGACACGCTCGACATCGCGGACGAAGCGTGCACGCTGAGCGCGCTGATCGCCGGTGTAGTGCACCATGACGCGATACAGCCGGCCGTCCACGCGGAAGCTGTCCACGTCGAGCGATGGGGCGATTTCGGTGGGTGTGTCGATCAGCTCGTCGTACGTAGGGAATGTGAAGTCGCGCTGGGACGGATTGCGGGAGGCGCCGTTCACCAGCATCCATCCCGCGGGCGCAACTACCCGAAGTCCCACAGCGTCCTGCTTGTGGCCGTCCACGTACATGAAGAGCGACGCGCCGTTCCAGTTGGCGTGCGCGCTGTCCAGGATGCTGAACGTGCCGGACAGATTGTTTGCGAAGACGCGGTACTTTATCCGCACCGCATCATTGCCGCGCGTCGCAATCCGCCAGCGCGAGCCGTTGGCTTTGTCCCACGCGAGCGGCGCGCCGGACGCGTCGGTCGCGGAGAACTCCTGCACGTTGCGCGCGAAATCCATGCGGGCATACCGGCCGGGCGACCAGACCGGTAGTTGCAACACCAGGGTGTCGCCCTTCACGCCATCCACGGCGATGCCGAGGTTGTAGAGATGGCTGGATGGATCGTTCAGCGCTACCGTGTAGGCGATGCGGTAGGGCGTGCGGGAGGTGGCCGTGGCTGCCGCCGCCGGCGCACCCGTGCGGGACGCGCACGCGGCGATGGCGGGGAGGAGTAGGAGACCGCGCAGGATCCGGGGAAGCGCAAGCATTCGTGCAAGTTACCGTGGGGAGTGGTGGCGGAGTAGCGGGAAGGGCAAGTTGTCAGTCGTCGGTCGGCAGTTGTCGGTTGTCGGTTGTCGGTGAACACGACCGTCAGCCGCTAGCTGACGACTGAAAACTGAAAACTGAAAACTGAAACCTGTTCTTCCCTCCCCACCACACCACGCCGTACCGAAACCGTGTCCGACTCCGCCACGCTCCGCGCCCTGCGCGATGCCGTCCGCAGCGCACCGACCGACGTCGGGTTGCGCACTATTCTCGCCCGGCATCTGGCCGACGCGTCTGATCTCGCCGGCGCGGAAGAGGAATACCGCGAAGCACTGCGCCTGGCACCGCAGGATGACTCGGTGAAGCTCGCGCTCGCCGACGTGTTCCACCGTCGCGAGAAGAGCTCCGCCGCGCTGGTGATCGTCGAGGATCTGTTGCGCTCCAACCCGGCTCTTCCACGGGCGTTGC
>JANNOC010000369.1:0-2284 GCA_031398865.1 Gemmatimonadota bacterium
CGCGGTTGGCGTCGGTGTAGGCAAGCCGTGTGACACCGCCCGAGCGGTTCCCACCGAATCGGCCCAGTTCGGCGAGATGGCGGTTGAGCCGCACTCCGTCCACGCCGATTGGCGATGCGGCGAGGAGACTGCTCGGCTGCAGCGCACCCGAAGCCAACAGGCTCGCCGCCAAGGTGCTGAACTCGCGTCGGTTCATTGGTCGGGAAAGTGTTCCGCAAAGCGCCACCGACTACTAGCGGGCAAAAGATGCGCGCCGACCCGGCCTCCGTGGAAGGGGGCTTGCACCGGTTGTCTCAAGTGGTCCCTGCATCACGTGCGGGTGAGACGAACGCAGCGGCGGCGTTGGTCGTGCAGGTTGGAAGGAGTGTCACCCACCATCCCGGTTTACTGTGTTACCGATCTACCCGGTCTGGACCCCCTCGCAGGATGGTACGGGACGACGCGGACGGCGCCCATGCGAGTGAACCCTCAGATCGACGGCGTGTGTGGGATCGCGACTGAGTGGGGCCGCGCCCCTGATATGATACACCCTCACGCCGTCCGACCGACGCCCGTATCGCCGTACGTCAGGCTTGGTAAGGGAACTTGCCTCGGGGCTGGCATCTTCGGTACATCATTGACGACGGAAGGGAGCGTCGGTGCGCCAGCCCTTCTCCCCACGCTCGCGTGAGGCCTGCACCGTGAACTCGGCGGACATTCAGGATCAGCTGCAGAAGGAACTCGGCACCACCTACGCCATCGAGCGCGAGCTCGGCGGCGGGGGCATGAGCCGCGTGTTCGTGGCCGACGAGGCGGCGCTCGGGCGGAAGGTGGTCATCAAGGTCCTCCGCCCCGAACTCGCGGAGGCGCTCTCGGCCGAACGGTTCAAGCGCGAGGTCCGACTCGCCGCTCGGCTCCAGCACCCGCACATCGTGCCGCTCCTCGCGGCCGGCGAGATCGGTGGCGGCGTGCTGTTCTACACGATGCCGTTCGTCGAAGGCGAGAGCCTCCGCGCGCGACTCGCGCGTGAGGGTGGGTTGCCGGTTTCCGACGTGGTGCGCGTTCTGTGCGATGTGGCCGGCGCGCTCGCCTATGCCCATCGCGCGGGCGTGGTGCACCGCGACGTCAAACCGGAGAACATCCTGCTGTCGGAGGGCGGCGCTGTTGTGGCCGACTTCGGCATCGCCAAGGCGATCAGCGCGTCCCGCGAGACCGACGGTGATGGTGACTCGCGGCGCTCCTCCACGCTCACGGCGGTCGGCACCTCGTTAGGCACGCCCGCCTACATGTCGCCGGAGCAGGTCACCGCCGATGTCGTGGACCACCGCGCCGACCTGTACGCGCTCGGCGTCGTCGCCTACGAGATGCTCGCCGGCCGCCCCCCGTTCGACGGGCGGACCGCCCAGCAGCTCCTGGCCGCGCATGCCGTCGAAACGCCGGAGCCGATCACGAGACGCCGGGCGGCCGTGCCGACGGCACTGGGCGCGCTCATCATGCAGCTCCTGGAGAAAAACCCCGCGGACCGCGTGCAGTCGGCCGGCGAGCTCCGGCGCGCGCTGGATGCTCTCCCGGTGGGAAATCTGCGCGCGGAGGAGCCAGTGGCCACGCCGGCCGGCTCGCAGAGGGTGACATCGTCGGGTGCGCTCCCTCGCGCAGCGGACCCCGGGGTGCTGACCGCGAGCGCCGCGCGCCCAGCGCGACGCGTGACCGCCTGGGTGCTCTTTGGCGCGACGACCGCGCTGGCGGGTGCGGCGTTAGGCGCGACGTTGTTTCCCCGACTTCGCGGGCCTGAGGCGCCACGGCGGCCGGTGGTCGCGGCGATTGCTCCACCGACAGGGCAGGAATTGCGTCCGGATGGCGGGCTCGCGCTCTCGCCCGACGGTGCACGACTCGCATTCGTTGCGGCGGACCGAAATGGGGCGACGGCAGTGTGGGTGCGTGCCCTGGACAGTCTCTCGGCGAGGCGCTTCGATGGCACTGACGGCGGCTCCGGCCCCTTCTGGTCCCCAGATGGTGCGTCACTCGGCTACTTCGCCGGAGGGCAGCTTCGGGTGGTGGACCTCCGCGGCGGCGCGCGGCGCGCACTCTGCCCCGCGCCACGGCCGGGGGGCGGCGCATGGACCAGGGATGGCGTCATCGTCTACTCGCCCGATATTCAAGGCGCGCCACTGTTCAAAGTGTCGGCTGCGGGTGGACCATGTGCGCCACTCACTCGGTTCCGCCCGGGCGAGTTCATCCACCACCGGCCGTCCGCGCTTCCTGATGGCCGGCATGTCCTCTTCAGCGGCGGCACTACCTTCAGCAG
>JANNOC010000411.1:0-2079 GCA_031398865.1 Gemmatimonadota bacterium
CTGCTGAACGGGCCACCGTCGTAGCGAGGCCGGCGGGCATGAGGCGCCCGGCCTGGCTGTCGCACTGGCGCCTGCGGTTATTTCAGAGAAAAGGCGACCAGGGCGTCCGAGTACGTCGGGCTGAGATACCCGCCGCCGCCGGCCGCGATCGCGACGAATTGTTTGCCGCTTCGCGGCCCCAGGTACGTCATCGGCGTCGCGTGGCCGCTCGCGGGCAGCGCGGTCTCCCATAACGTGGCCCCCGTGCGCGTGTCGAACGCGCGCAACCGGCTGTCGTTCGTGCCGGCGATGAAGACCAGCCCGCCGGCGGTGACGATGGCGCCCCCGAGATTCGGCGTGCCGGTGTCCCTCATCCCCTTGGCCGCCAGCTCCTCGACGATCCCGAGCGGCACGCGCCACGCGATCGATCCGTCATGCAGGTTCACGGCGTTGAGCGTGCCCCACGGAGGCTTCTGACACGGCCAGCGCCGCTCGTCCCAGAACCGCGCGTACTCGCCGCGCGGCAGATCGCTTCCGCGGCGGTAGGCGATCGGCGCGGCATCGCCGATGCGGGAGCCCGTCGCCCCGCTCGCCGCCTGCTTGCGCATCTCCCCCACCGCGCCGAGCTCGTTCACGTTGACGAACAGGTAGCCGCTGGACGGATCGAACGCCGCGCCCGACCACGTCGCGCCGCCAAGATTACCGGGAAAGACGACCGTCAGCGTCTCCCCGTGCGGCGTGAAGATCCCGCCGCTCACCACACGCTCGAACAGCGCCTCGCAGTACCGCCGCGCGTCCGGCGTGACGTCCGAGAGGTCCTCGCGCGTCAGCGGCAGGATCCGCGCAAGCGGCGGCGGCTTCACGGGAAACGGCTGCGTCGGCCACGCGGCTTCCCCGGGCACCGCGCTCGACGGCACCGGCCGTTCCTCGATGGGGAAGAGCGATCGTCCCGTGTCGCGATCCAACAAGTAGACGAACCCGGTCTTTGCCACCTGCGCCACGGCGTCGACGCGCCGGCCGTCATGCCTGACGGTCACGAGCACCGGCTGCGCCGGGATGTCGTAGTCCCAGAGGTCGTGGTGCACGGTTTGAAAATGCCAGCGGACGCGGCCGGTCGCCGCATCGAGCGCGACGACACTGTTGGCGTAGAGGTTTTGTCCCTGGCGGTCGCCGCCGTAGAAGTCGTATGACGCGGACCCGATCGGCAGGAACACGAGGCCGCGCGCCTCGTCGACCGCCATCATCGACCAGACGTTGGCGCCGGTGCGCCCGCGCCACGAGTCCCCTTCCCAGGTTTCGTTGCCCGGTTCGTTGGCGCGCGGCACGGTGTGGAACACCCACACCTGGCGCCCGGTGTGCGCGTCGAACGCCCACACGTCGCCGGGCGGTCCGAGCGCCGGAAACTCCGGCGCCGCCGCGCCGACGATGACGAGGTCTTTGAAGATCGCGGGCGAGGAGCGGAGACTGAGATCGGCAGCGAGCTGAATCTGCCCGTTCTGCCCGAACTCTGGTTTCGGTTTGCCGGTGAGTGCGTCCAGCGCGACGAGGCGTCCATCCACGCGCAACAGCGGTGGCACTCCCGTGCGCAGATGCAGATCCGATGCACGGCGTTGAATCATCGCCGTCAGCATCGCATCCACGGTGGCCTTGCGGGCAAGGTCGACGCCACGTGCGGCGCTCCCGTTAGGCGATGCCAGCGGTGGCTCGAGACAGCGGATACGTGCATCGCACACGCGCGCGCCGCTCACCGTTTCCGCATCGATGCGAGCCTCGGCCTCGTAGCGGCCGCCGGGACCGTCGAACTGGAAGACGATCGGGCGCCCCGACTCGAGCTCCGCGTGCACCGCCGCAGGCGCTTTTTCGCGCAGGAGGCTGAGCACTTGACCGCGCGACAGCGGCTGCCGCGTCATCGGCTGGTCCGCCCCATTGCGAACCAGGTGCGCGACGTCGTCGGCCCGCAACCGCAGCGCTTCACCACGCGCCTCGCGCATGGCCTCGAGCATCCGATCAAGCTGCGCCATCAAGCGAGCGGCCGCACGCGCTCAAGGAGCACGCGGTTGATGAGCATCACGGAGTCACGCCCGAAGAGTGTCAGAAATC
>JANNOC010000413.1:0-1671 GCA_031398865.1 Gemmatimonadota bacterium
CAAGACCGACGAGCGCCCGATCGGTCGCGTCGATCGCGCGTCGGATCTCGTCGAAACGCGGGGTCGTCATCCAGCTCCCATTGTGACCGCAGCGAGCAGGGCAATCCCGTTGAAGATGCCGTGCAACACCATCGCTGGATACACGCTCTCGGTTCGGATCCTGACCCAGCCGAGGATGATGTGAGCGCCATCGTCGCGACGATATCGTGCAGCGTCGCGAGCACGGAGGCCAGGCTCAAGCGCCATTCGAAGCGCCAGGCGAGATAGATGAGGGTCGCCGCAAAGGAAATGAGCATCGCAATGGCCGCCTGCCGACGCAGCTCCCCTCCCACGCGCGGCGTCATCGCTTCCGTGCGGACGACGGAATACGCATCGCGTCCGTATCGCGCGTCGAGCGCCGCACGGATCGCGAGCGCCGTCGCTTCCGCGCCTCCGTCCTGCTGGGCGACGCTCTGGCCACTCTGCGCGCGCACGACGATCTCGTTGGGCGCGCCGAACGTCTGGATCTCCACGTTGCCCAGCCCGGCCCGCGAGAGCGTGGAGCGGAGCTCCCCGATGGATGGCGCCGACCGAAAGATGAGCTGCACCATCGTGCCGCCGGTGAATTCGATGCTGTACCGGAAGCCGCTGATACCGATCAGCACCACGGCCGGGATGATGAACACCGCGATGATGATCGCGGCGACTCTCGTGCGGCGAATGAAGTCGAAGTGCGTGTTGTGCAGTACTCGCAGCATCAGATGCTCAGCGGTTGGGCGCCGCGCGTGCGGCTCAGCCACAGAAGGAAGAGGGTGCGCACGACGTACACCGCGCTCACCATGGAAGCGGCCAGGCCCGCCAGCAGTGCGACCGCAAAGCCGCGAACAGGTCCCGTGCCGAACTCGTACAACACCACGGCGGTGAGCGCCGTCGTCATGTGCGTGTCAATGATGGCGCCCAGCGCGTGCTTGAAGCCTTCGTCGAGAGCCAGCCGCACTGTCTTGCCGCGATCCAACTCCTCACGCACGCGCTCGAAGATGAGAAAGTTGGCGTCCACCGCCATGCCGATGGAGAGCACAAAACCCGCGATGCCGGGCAGCGTGAGCACGGCGTCGAACCCCGCCAGCACGGCGAGTGTCACCAGCGTGTAGAACGCGAGGCCGACGACCGCGAGAAATCCCGAGAAGCGGTAGTAGACCACCATGATCAGAATGACAAGCACGATCCCGAGCAGACCGGCGCGCATCCCCTGATCGATGGCGTCCTGACCGAGGCTCGCGCCGATGCTGCGGACCTCCACGACTTTCAACGGCACCGGCAGCGCACCCGCGCGCAGCACCAGCGCGAGATCCTGTGCCTCCTGCAGATCGCCGCCGCCCATCGTGATCTGTCCCCGGCTTCCGATGGCGCTCTGAATAACCGGCGCGCTCATCACGCGGTTATCCAGGACGATCGCCATGTAGTCCTTGATGTGGCGGGACGTTTCGTTCTTGAAGCGGCGGCCGCCTTCGTTGTTGAGTTGGAACTCGACGATGTTGCCTTCGATGGGAACCGTATTGGGCTTCGCGTCAGTGATGTAATCGCCCGTGATGATGGGCCGAGAGTCCAGAACGTACAGTGGGCGGAAGACCTGCCCGCCGTACGTGATGGTATCCTGTCCCCAGCGCAATACCTTGCCGGGTGGAAGCGCGG
>JANNOC010000426.1:0-1698 GCA_031398865.1 Gemmatimonadota bacterium
AGCAACTGCGTCTCGCACGAGCGCACGAGGTGATACATGAGGTGGAACGCCTCGCCACAATCCGCACCCGAGGTCAGCAAGCCGTGGTTGCGCATGATCAGGCACTGATGCGGCCCCAGGTCCGCGACGATCCGCTCGCGCTCGCCCACGTCGGTCGCGATGCCCTCAAAGTTGTGATAGCCGATCCGGTTGTAGAAGCGCATGGCGGCCTGGTTGAGCGGCAGCAACCCGCAATTGAGCGCCGAGACCGCTTGGCCCGGCACCGTATGGGTGTGCAAAACGCAGTGCAGGTCCTTGCGCGCCATGTGGATCGCGCTGTGAATGACGAACCCGGCCTGGTTCACCTTGTAGGAGGTCTCGTCGAGAATGTTGCCGTCGACGTCGATCCTGACCAGGCTCGACGCCGTGATCTGCTCGTAGAGAGGCCCATACGGGTTGATCAGGAACTGGTCCTCGGCCCCCGGGACGCGCAGCGAGATATGGTTGTTCACTAGGTTGGTCCAGCCGTGCTGGGCAACCAGCCGGTAGGCGGCTGCGAGCTCGACGCGCGCCTGCCATTCCCTTTCGCCGACCCGCTCGCGGACGCCCTTCGTCTTAAGTACGTTGCTGACTGCCATATCATCCTCCCGTCACGCTAACGCGTATTCACGCCCATTATGCAGCACCGACGGTCAGAGAGTTTCTACTGGCCGGCAGAATGCACGATGACGATTGAGCGTCAAATTGGGAGGCGTTGCTGGACTTCCGTTCCTGAACGAACGCCGCCGATCCCAGTCGATTCGCAGATTTCGAATATCTGCCGTTGACGGGCGCGCAGGCCCGTGGCGCATGGGTTCAGGAGGAATACACGATCGTACGCAGCATGACGCGGCGCTCGTCCGGCCGGTAGTCTCCGGCGCCGCGATGCATCGTCGCACGTTCGTCCCAGATCAGCACATCGCCAATGCGCCAGCGGTGGTAATAGACGAAGCGCTCCTGCGTCGCGTGCTCGGCGAGCTCCTCGATCAGCGGCCAGGCCTGCTCTCGCGGCATGCCGACGAACCCGTGTGTGTGCATCGGATTGACAAAGAGAATCGGCCGTCCGTTGACGGGATGTTGCGTGACCGCCGGCCATGGCACTTCTTTATATACCTTCTCGGTAACGCCCTTGTCGTCGCCGTACAGACGCTCGCCGGCAGGGCCGCTGGTGCGGCCGTGCAGTCCGGTCAATCCGGACAGCAGCTCCTTTTTCGCCTCGGGCAACGCCTCCCATGCGGCCTGCATGTTGGCGAATATCGTACCGCCCTTCTCCGAGGGCACCTCCTTCGCGTGCAGCATGGCCAGCAGCGGCAAAGTGTCCTCGAATGTCGAATCGGTGTGCCAGTCGGTAGCGCGCTTTACGCCGTACCAGTCGGTCTGTCCCGTTTCCTCCACGTTGGTCAGCCAGGAAACCTCCGGGCACTCTGCGTGGCGATACTTGATCAGCGCATGGGGACGCGGCTTCCCGAAACGGCGGCCGAATGCGGCGAGCGCGGGCGCGTCCAGGTCCTGGCCGCGGAACACCAGCACCGGATTTTCAGCAAAGACGCTTTGAATCCAGCGAAAGGTTTCCTCTTCAAGCGGCTTCGACAGATCGACGCCGAGAACCTCGGTCCCCAGCATGGCGCCGAGCGCCCAAACGCGCCGATCACCGGAAACGGATAGCGCGTCTGAAAATTC
>JANNOC010000446.1:0-4598 GCA_031398865.1 Gemmatimonadota bacterium
CGCCGGCGCGGCGCCTGGCGATACGCTGGAGTTCGCGGCGCAGTACGACCCGCAGTTGCGCAGCTCCGCGGGGCGCCAACGCCTGACGATCGCGGGACGAGCGCGCTTCCTGTACATGTCCGCCGGGCAGCAGGTGGTCGCGATGCCACTCGGCACGCTGCAAGCGATGGGCGGTCCGACACGAACGGACCGCGTGTCGCTCTTCATGGTGAAGGCGCGCGACGGTGCCGACGTTGAGGAGCTGCGCGCAGCGATCGCGGCCAGCGTTCCCCGCGTGACGGTGATCTCCACCGCGGCCGCGCTCGCGCAGGTGGACGAGCGACTCAGCTACTTCCGGCAGCTCGCCGTGATCCTCGGTGTCGTCAGTCTCGCCGTGAGCTTTCTGCTGGTGACGACTCTCGTGACGGTGTCGGTGAATGAGCGCATCGGCGAGTTCATGACAATGCGCGCCATCGGTGTGAGCCGCGCGCACATCGTGCAGCAGGTGCTGATCGAGGGCGTGGCGCTCAGTATTACCGGCGCGTTCTGCGGCCTCCTCCTCGGGCTGGTCACGGCGCGGTATCTCAACTCCATCCTCACGAGCTTTCCGGGACTGCCGGTGGCCATTGACTTTTTTCTCTTCCAGCCGCGCGCGGCGTGGACAGCGCTTGGATTGCTCGTGCTGTGCGGCATCGCGTCGGGAATCTATCCGTCGTGGCGTGCGGCGTCGCTCCCGATCGCGACGACGCTACGCCAGGAGGCGATCGCGTGACGCTCGTGTCCGCGCGCGATCTTCGGCGCGACTATGCCGTTGGAACGGAAGGGGTGCACGCCGTGCAGGGCGTCTCGCTGGACGTCCAGGAAGGCGAGTACGTCGCGATCGCAGGACCGTCCGGCTGCGGCAAGTCCACGTTGCTCAACCTGCTCGGCGCAATCGACCGGCCCACGGCGGGGCGCGTGATCATCGGCGGCACGGACATCGGAGCGCTGCGCGACCGCGATTCCACGCTGTTCCGTCTTCGGCGCATCGGCTTCGTCTTTCAGCGCTTCTACCTCATGCCGATGCTCACGGCGCGCGAGAACGTCGAGCTGCCGATGGCGGAGCTGCGGACACCGCGTGCGGAGCGGACGAAGCGGGCGGGCGAACTGCTCTCGTACGTCGGTCTCGCGCACCGCGAGCGCCACCGTCCCGCGCAGCTCTCCGGGGGAGAACAGCAGCGCGTCGCGATCGCGCGCGCTCTCGCGAACAAGCCGGTGCTGCTGCTCGCCGACGAGCCCACGGGAGAGCTGGACGCGCGCACCGGCGCGGAAGTGATCGCGTTGTTCGAGCGTCTCAATCGGGACGGCACGACGCTGATCGTCGTGACGCACGATGAAGAGCTCGCGCGCGCCGCGGGACGTGTCGTGCACATGCGCGACGGCCGCATCGTGAGCGATGAGCCGGTGGGGCGCCCATGATCGTGACGCTGGCACTGCGCAACGTGCGGCATCGCCCCTGGCGCTCCGCGTTTCTCTTTCTCGGCTACGGCATCGGCGTCGCGGTGATGATCGTGCTGCTGTCGGTGGGCGAGGCGCTGCTGGCGCAGGCGCGGGACGAGCGGCTGGTGGGCGGAGGGAGCGTGACCGTGCTTCCGGTAGGGCTCGACATCGAGGTGATGAAGACCGGCGGGATCGGCGGTCTGTTCTTTTCCATCATGCACGGCCGCTTCGTACAGCGTCAGCTGCTCGCGTCGCCACGGCTGGCGCCGCGGGTCACGGCCGTTGCTCCGCAGATTGACGGCAAGCTCCTGTACCTTCGCACGCCGGATGGCTCCGAGCACGCGGTGCGGGCGAGCGGCGAGATCCCGAGCGCGATGTGCGGTGTTGGCGTCACGCCCGTACTGGTGGCCGGACGCTGGACTGACGATGACAACGACCGGCGCTGGCTCTCTCCGTCGCCTGCGGAACTCCTGCACGAGATCGATCGCTTTCATCGTCCGCCTGACGACACGCCTGACGCGGCGAGTTGGGCGGAATGGCATTACGTCAACGTGCTCTCGCACGACCGCAAGCGCTGGGCGTTCATCTCGCTCATCGTGGCTGGCGACGTTCCCGATGGCGAGTGGGGAGGGCAGGTGCTCGTGACGTTGCAGGAGGAGGGGCGGCCCGCGCGCCGCTTTTCCGCGATGGCCACACCTGCGAACGTTCGCTTCTCCACGACGGACGCAAATGTCTCGATCGGCGTGTCCTCCATAGAGGTGCTCGCCGACGGACGATACATGATTCGCGCGCGCGCGACGGCCGAAGGGGGCGGAGCTGAGACCGTGACGGTGGCCCTCACGGTCGCGCCCGCACGGGGGGCGTATTTCCCCGGTGTGGCGTTAGGCGACGCGGTCGTTTCCGGGTACGCGGTGGCTGGACTGCGTGCGGAGGCTACCGGGAGCATCTGCGTCGCCTCGCGCTGCGAGCGGTACGACGGAGCGCAGGCATACAAGGATCACAACTGGGGCACGTGGCGCGGCGTCACCTGGGAGTGGGGCGCCGCGCGCGCGGGTTCATACACGCTGCTCTACGGCCGCGTGTATCCGCCGCCCGATTCCGGCGGCGCGCCCACCGCGGAGACACCACTCTTCGTGTACGTGGTGGATTCGCTTGGTTTCCTCGCGGTGTTCCGGCCGCGGACCATCGCCTACGAGGACGCGCGCCGTATCGTCGTCAACGGCGAGAGTATCCGCGTGCCGGCGCGCGCGGAGTTCTTCGACACACGCGATGGCGACACGCTGCGCGTCCACCTGGAGATCGAGGACGCCACGGCGACGGACATGCGGCGCTCCTTCGTGGAGCGTGGCGATCCCGGGTCGGCCGCGCGCCTGACGACGCCGTGGTTCGTGCAGATGAAAGGCACCGCACGGCTGCGTGGGCGCGTGGCCGGCGTTCCCATCGCCGGCGAGGGAACGGGGTTCTTCGAGAGCTGGCGGTAGCGGCCGCGCTTACGGCCGCCGGTCGATCGGCCGCTCGCTGGAGGCATCTGCCTTGAGCGGCCGCGTCGCACCGGAGCGCGTATTGTCGGCGCCACGGCGTTGATAGCCCTCGCGCGCAAAGCCGCGCACCGCATCCCATTCGCCATGTCGAGTGCGTGCTTCTTCGCTCCATCCCTTCTGAAGATCGCGCTCGATGTCATCGAACTCGCGCCCGGCGTATTCGGGGTTGCTCCCGGCAATGTGCCCCAGGTGATACGCGGGACGAACGTCGTCGTACGCCCGGTCCGCGTATCGGGCAGGAGACGCCTCGTAATGCACGCGGTAATGCTCGTCGTCGTCGCCCGTGAGATGGCCCGCCGCTTCCGCGACCGAGCGCCCCGCCCACCAGCCGCCGATGGCGCCCGCGATGCCGCCAATGAGCGTGCCGACCGGTCCCGCGGCTGAGCCGATCGCGGCGCCCGTGATCACCCCCGAGATACCGCCGGCAGCCTCGCCGATATGATCGCCCACGCCGGGCGCATCGGCGCCTGGTTCACTGCTGGGCGCGGTCTTGGGTGCCTTACCGGTGTCGGCGTCCCGTGCATCGCTGTGCGTGTCCATGGTGACCTCCTGAAAGACGGCTGCTGGCTCACTCTCTGACTTGCACGAACCGGACCCATCGCCGCGCTTGACAGACCCCAGCCCTGTCCGCCGATTCTCACCTCATGGCGGCCACGGTGCGCATCGGGACACAGGGATGGAACTACGATGCCTGGGTGGGCCCCTTCTTCCCAGAGGGCACGCGGGCGGCCGACTATCTCGCCGTGTACGCGCGCGCCTTCGACACCGTCGAGGTCGACTCGACCTTCTACGCGATCCCACCACTGAAGACCGTCCGGGGATGGGCGGAGCGCACGCCACCGAACTTCTCGTTCGCGCTCAAGATGCCGCAGGAGATCTCGCACGAACACCGGCTGCGCGACACACGGGATCTGTGCGCCCTGTTCTTCGATCGCGCGCGCGATCTGGGGGAGAAGCTGGGACCGGTGCTGCTGCAGCTCGGACCGGATTTCCTCCCCACCGAGCTTCCCGCGCTCGCGTCCTTTCTGCCCACGCTCCCGCTCGACATTCGCGTCGCGGTGGAATTCCGACACAAGGGATGGATCCACGACGGCATTCTGGCGCTGCTGGCGGAGCACAACGTGGCGCTCGCGCTGGTGGACGCGCGCTGGGTTCCGCGAAAGATGATGCACACGCTGGCGACGCGGCCCACCGCGGATTTCGCGTACGTCCGCTGGATGGGGTTGAATCGCGATATCGTGGATTACTCCCGCATCCAGGTGGACCGCGCACGCGAGATCGACGCGTGGGCCAAGGTCCTGCGCGGGATCGCGGATCGCGTGAAGACCGTGTACGGCTACGTGAACAATCATTTCGCCGGGCACAGCCCGGAATCGGCACGACAGCTCCAGCGGTTGATGGGGCAGAAGCCCGTGGAACCGGCGCAGTTGGGGGAGCAGATGTCGCTGTTCTAGGGGCGATGAGAGAGCAGGCAACACATCTCCTCGCGCCGCCGCCCCGGCCGATGTGCGGTCCCCCCAATGTCCGAGCCGCGCCCAACTGGCCGAGCTGCTCGCCGCCGTCGAGGCGGCGGCAGCGGGTCTGGTCGTGGTCGCGCCC
>JANNOC010000513.1:0-4076 GCA_031398865.1 Gemmatimonadota bacterium
GATGCACGCACGATGTTTTTGATGACGCGCAGCGCTTCAGGAGCTGCGCGTCATCGCCCATCATGAGCGCAGCATTTCCAACGTTGCCGACTCACCCGTTCCCAGGAATCCCCATGCGTCCGTTGGCCACCACCCTTACGCTCTGCCTCGCGCTTCCACTTGCCGCGTGCGCCACAGCGCCGAAGACTTCGTCCCCACCCACCACGATGGCCGCGTCCGCTGCCGCTCCCATGCACATGCCGGCGCATCAGATGCCGCCGCGTGCCATCGTCCTCGAGGACATCGAACGCAGCCGCCAGAACGTACTGAAGTACGTGGATGTCGCGCCGGAAACCATGCTGACCTACAGGCCGAGCCCCGGCGTGCGCACCTTTGCCGAGCAGATCGAGCATGCCGCGGGGGCGAACAGCTACATCCTCGCCACCGTATGGAAGATGCAGCCCGCCGCGCTCACCACCGACAGCGCCGTGTACCGCCGCGACAAGACCGCGCTGCGCGCGTTCGTCAATCGCTCGTTCGATGCGTTTGCCCAGACAGCGCGAGATGCGACGGACGCTCAGCTGACCGGAGAGGCGGCATTCATGGGTAATTCCAAAATCGGTTGGCGCTGGATCGCGACGTGTCTGGAGCACACCACGTGGACGCTCGGTCAGACGGTGCCGTACCTCCGCGCCAACAACGTGACGCCGCCGCAGTATCTGCCGTTCTAAACGCGCGTCGGTCCGCGGTTACTTTACCGGCTGTGTGACAAAGCCGCCGGTCGCCTGAACTCTGGCGGACCGGCGGCGGTCGTCGCTCAGAAAGTAAACGTCAGCCCGGCGACGAAGCTCCAGTTGTCGCGACTCTTCGACGATACGTCGAAGCCCGTGGCTTCCTGCATGTCGAACTTGCCAACGTAATCCTTGGCGAGCAGCCGTAGGCCGACCGAGCTGCCGAGCGCGACGTCAACACCAAGTCCGGCATTCCACACGAAATTCGTGGAGCGTGACGAGAGCCCGCTGACGTCAATGGCGTGTCGTGCCGCCCCAACGCCTGCCTGCGCGAAGGGAACGAGCGCCCCGCGACCGCGAGTGAGCGTCGGCGCATTCAACTGGATGCCGCCGTCGAACAGCCACGTTTTCGCGCTGCCGACGTCGAATCCGCCGAGAATGGGCACGCCGACGCGCAGGTTGCCATCCGCGTACGCGGCGTTACCGAGCAGCGAGAGCGATTTGGTGATGGGGACCGCCAACTGCATCCCATATAGCGGCCCACTTCCGCCGGAGAGACTCGTCCCCAGCGGGCCATCGGCAAGATTGCCCGCGTAGTAGTAGCCGGCATACGGGGCGATCTGCACCAAAGACAGGGACGACTTGGGACTGGGGACTGGGGACTGGGAACTGGGCTGCGGCGTGGGCGCGGTTTGCGCGGCAACTTTAACTGAGAGCGCCGTGATAAGTGTGAGCGCGCATGCGATGCGGACAAACGACAGCATGATTCCTCCGAGGTAGGTGTTCGCTTCCCTGCCTAGCGAGGCACGCGAAGTGCCGCATCGGACCGCCGAGATAAGCGCTTGCCCGGCCGATACTTCATCTGGCGCGCGCGCTCATCGGCAAGGGCCGGCGTCCACTCGCAAGGACGCGCATGTGTCCAGAGAGCGGGGAACAGGGAGTGGGGAGCAGACCCGAGAATTGGGAGCTTGATCGGTGTTGCGCCAAGTCGCACTTTCGCGTGTTGACTTTCGAGCAGTCCCCCAGTCCCCCCAGTCCCCGTTTATGTCACGCCCCCTGCTTCTCGCACTGTTGCTATCGAGCACGACCCTCGATGCGCAGACGCCGCCGCCGCGCCGTCCGGTCGCCACCTACTCGATCGTCGCGCGTGATTCTCTCACGGGAGAGATTGGCGTCGCCGTGCAGTCGCACTGGTTCTCGGTCGGCGCCATCGTGCCGTGGGCGGAGGCCGGTGTGGGCGCGGTGGCGACGCAGTCATTCGTCGAGCCGAGTTACGGGCCGCTGGGACTCGCGCTCATGCGGTTGGGGCGCACCGGGCCGGAGGCGCTGCACGCGCTCGTGACGAGCGACAAGGATTCGGCCGTGCGGCAGGTGGCGATGATCGACGCGCGCGGCCGCGTCGCCGCGTTTACCGGGGGGCGTGACATTGCCGCGGCGGGCCATGTGGTCGGTGCGCAGTACTCCGTGCAGGCAAACCTGATGGAGAAGAGCACCGTCTGGCCGGCGATGGCGCGCGCGTTCGAGAGTACCAAGGGGGATCTGGCCGACCGGATACTGGCGGCGCTCGACGCCGCGCAGCGCGAGGGCGGCGACATTCGCGGTAAGCAGTCGGCGGCGATGATTGTCGTTGGAGGCACCTCGTCAGGCAGACCGTGGATCGATCGCACCGTGGATCTGCGCGTCGAGGATCACGCGAATCCGCTGGGCGAGCTGCGGCGTCTGCTCGTGCTCTCGCGGGTGTATCGCAAGCTCAACGAGGGCGACGAGTGGATCACGAAGAATGACGTCGCACGCGCGGTGGACGCGTACGGCTCCGCCACGCGCCTGCTCCCCGATGCGGCCACGAACGGCGAAGCCGTGTTCTGGACGGGCATCAGCCTCGCGAGCGCCGGGAAGACCGAGGAGGCGATTCCGTTCCTCGCGCGCGCGTATGCGGTGCATCCCGCGTGGGCGGAGCTGATGCCGCGTCTCGCACGAGCCGGGTTGCTTCCGAACGACCCCGCGCTGCAGGAGCGGCTCGTGCGCGGCATGAAACGCGTGGGGAAGTGAGCGCGCCGGCAACGCCGCCGACATGCTGGTGTGCTTCGGCGTGTCGTGGCTGACACGCAGTAGCGCCGCGTCCACGCTCGATCCGGATGTGCGGCTCGCGATGGACGCCTGAGCCCAACTGGACCTGTCTGGCGGCCCTCGAATCGAATTCGGGAGATCCAACGCGTTTTCTGGAGACGCCCGCGCCAGCGGCGCCGAGTTTGCGTTAGTGGCGGTCGCCCGCGTTCCCTTCCGCTCTTCATCGGAGGCAGGACCCATGCGCACGCGCACTCATTCCAGCTTGGCGCTCATCGCCGCGCTTGCGTCCGCCGCCGCGGTCGGAGCGTGTGGAAACAATCGGCACATCGAGGGGGTCACCCCGGTCCGGATCGCCTCGCCGCCGCTTCCGGCGGAGAGTAGCCCGAGCCCCACGAAGGTCGAGACGACCAAGGCAGCCGAGACCACAAAGGCGCCCGAGCGCCCCAGCGCTGGAGCCGCCCCGGTTTCACCGCCCCTGGAGCCATCGCGGTAGCGTCACGACCGCAGCGGTCAGCAGCGCTCGATCCGCGGGACAGGACATGTCTGGCGAGTTTCTCGCCGCGGCGATCGAAGAAGCTCGCGCGGGACTCGCCGAAGGCGGGATTCCGATCGGCGCCGTGCTGGTCATGGACGGACGCATCGTTGGCCGCGGCCATAACCGCCGGGTGCAGCAGGGGAGTGCGGTGCTGCACGCCGAGATGGACTGCCTCGAGCGCGCCGGTCGCCTAACGGCTGCCGAATACGCGCGCTGCACGCTGTACTCGACGCTGTCCCCCTGCGACATGTGCAGCGGCGCCGTGCTGCTGTACTCCATCCCGACGGTGATCATCGGGGAGAACCGCACTTTTCGCGGGCCGGAGGAGTATCTCATCTCACGAGGCGTCATGCTGCAACTCGCCGACGACGAGGCGTGCGTGACGATGATGCAGCGGTTCATTCGCGAACGCCCGGCGCTGTGGAACGAAGACATCGGACGGGCGGGGAGCGGGGAGCGGGGAACAGGTGACCCGCGCGCCTGATATCTGACACCTCGCTCTTCCCGATCGCGGCTCCTCTCCCAGCCTTCGCGGTCTTCCCCAAGCTGAGCTTCGGTGCCACGTTACGGATGATGGCACCGGCATTTGGCAACTCGCTGTCCCCGTTCCCCATTCCCCAGTCCCTGTTCCCCGCATGAAGTACCCCGCCGTCCAGAATTACGTAAACGGACGCTTCGTATCGGGTGGTGCGCAGTTGCTCGATGTGTACGATCCGAGCACCGGGGGCGTCATCTCGCGTGTGCCGCTGTCTGACCGCGCCGCG
>JANNOC010000541.1:0-1858 GCA_031398865.1 Gemmatimonadota bacterium
GTCCGGCGTCGCGCGCGCGACGATGGCGGCGAGCAGCACCTCTTCGGTGGACCGCCCCGCGGGGAGGGGTTGCACGCGCACCTGAATGTCGGGGTGCTCCCGGTTCCACTGGTCCGTGAGACGGATGGCGAGCCGCGTCTCCGCGGGATTGGCCGCGGGCCAGTAGGTCAGCGTGATCGGCGCCGCGCCGTGCGACGCGATCACCTGCAGTCCCGTCGCCACGCGGCGCAGCGACACGCGACCGCCCTCCGGGCCCGTGAATTCGCGCTGCTGCGGAACGTTCGCCAGCGACGTGCTCGGCTCCCCGGTCATGCGGTATCGCAGGTACTCGGCGGCCTCCACGTTGCGCGTCAGGCGCTGCAGAGCGAGCAGCGACTCGATGGTGGACTCCGCGCCGGAGTTCTGGTTCACTTTCGAGGGACTGTCAATGCCGTCGAAGGTGCGGCCGGTCCGCTCGTCGTACATGGCGGTCCCGGCGGGGTTCGCGCCCAGCAGCCAGGCGCCCGCGAGACCCGCAAGAATGGCGTATCGCCGCTCGTTCGTCGCCTCGGCGATTGCGAGGTAGCCCTCCACCACGGGACTGACGCCGTACGCGATCTGCGAAAACCACTTCACCGAGCCGTTAGGCGACACTTCGGACGGGAACTGGCCCGCGAGCATGAAGCGGGACCAAAGTCCATCGGCCTCCCGCCGCGCGGCGACGAGGAAGTCCGGGCGATTCAGGACCACGGATGCGCTGGCGAGCGCTGCTGTTGACCGGGCGCCCCATGCGTGCCAGACGACGTCGGGAGTATCGAGGCGTGCTCCCCACGGTGCGGCGGTCGCGGATCCGCGCGAGAGCGGAACCAGCAGCTCGGCCGTCCGCGCGGCGAGCGCCGCGCGTGCCGGCGAGGGCTCGGCGCGCTGCAGCGCGAGCAGTCCGAGCAGCGCCTCGGATGTTGCGGTCGCCGACCCGCCGAGCAGACGACCCGCGTTCACTTCGAGAGCCATCCGCGCTTCCGCTCGCACCAGCGCGCCGCGCAGCTCCTGCATACGCTCCGGCTCCGCGCGCCCAAGCACGCGCACCCCTTCGCCCAACGCCCAGATGCCTCGAGCCGCCCAGTACGACATGCTCTCGCGGCTGCTCGGCGCATTGCGATTCAGTCGCCCCTGCGCGTCGACGAAATTGACGAACTCACCGTTGCCCTGTTCCATCGCCGCAACGAAGCGGAGCAGGCCGAGCGCTTCGTCCCGAACGGTCGAGTCACCCGTCTCTTCGTACGCACGCAGGTATACGACGGCGGCGCGGGCCGCGTCGTCCACGCATGCGATCCCCTCGAATCCGTCGCGCGCCGGTGAACCGGTGGGGAGGTAGCTCGGCGCATCGGCGTACAGCGCGACGACGCGAACCGGCTGTCCGCCGACGGTCACATCCATGCCGAGATGCCGGAGGTGATCGTAGTTCAGAGTGAGCGGCGGCGGCCCCGTGCTGCTCGGCGGTGCGACAGTGCCGCGCCCGCACCCGGGCGCAAGGAACGCCAGCACGAGCGCGCCGAGACGCATGAGCGTAAGCGAACGCGGGGCGTGAGCGGTTACGCCGCGAATGTTGGTGGTTGCGCCCGCCCGAGCCATCACGCCGCCGATCTCCGCGGCTGCTCACGTCCTGTGTCAGTCGCCTTGATCACGCGTTCGAGAGAGGTGAGCAACTCTTCCCGCTTCACGCGCGCGCCCGCCACCGAGACGTCGGCGGCGCCATAGTACACCAGGAGATCCTCGCCGCGCTCCACCAGTCCCTGCGGAAAGACCACGCGCACCCCCGTGCGGAAGTTGGCCATGTCTACCTGCGGGATCGGTCCCGCGTCGATCTCGTAAGGCGCCT
>JANNOC010000589.1:0-2275 GCA_031398865.1 Gemmatimonadota bacterium
CGCTTCGTCGATGCCGTGCGTGCCTTCATCGTCGATGATCAGGTAGAAATCGCGATCATACCCGATGAGCCACCCGGCCCATGTATTGAAGCTCTGGTTGAGAGCGATGCTGATGGTTCCCGGTACGTGACCCGCTGCGTAGTCGCTCGCCTGCCGCGTGTCGACGACGAGCGCGCCTGACGCGAGCAACTCGGCGAGGCGATCGTGGGCCAGGCGCTCGGGGTGGTTGAAACCGTTAAGGATGCCCGGTCCCTCCTTGTTGATGCGCTTCATCTCGGCGAAGTACTTGGGGGGCTCCGGCTGTCCGGCGAGCACGGCTTTCACGAAATCGTCCTCGTTCGCGATGTCGAACGCCCAGTTGAAGCGGCGCTCGTACCCGACGGTGCTGTGCGGCACCGCGCTCAGTCCCTTGCCGCAGGCGGAGCCGGCGCCACTAGGCGACTATATAGTAATATAGTTGACGATCAGCCTCATGACAACCCCCGGTTCGCCACACAGTCTGCGAGCCCCGCGCGGCTCACCCGATCGCACGCGCAATCCCGAACGCGGCGGCCGCTGGCCAGGCCGCGGGCGCCCTGCGTCAGCTCGGCTCGAGTACCGTGATGTTCGTGTTGGTGTACACGCAGATCTCGCCCGCGATCTCGAGACTGCGACGCACGATGTCGGCGGGAGGCAGCGACGTGGACGTGACGAGAGCGCGCGCAGCCGCCAGTGCGTAAGGTCCGCCGGAGCCGATCGCGAGGATGCCATCGTCAGGCTCGATGATGTCGCCGGTGCCGGAGATCACGAAGCCATGGTCGCGGTCCACGACGGCGAGCAGTGCCTCCAGCCGGCGGAGGACACGGTCGCTGCGCCAGTCCTTCGCGAGCTCGACCGCCGCGCGCGACAGATTGCCGGGATAGCGTTCCAGCTTTTCCTCGAATTTCTCGAAGAGCGTGAACGCGTCTGCCGCGGCGCCGGCAAAGCCGGCGAGCAGCTTGCCATTGCGCAGCGCTCGCACTTTTTGCGCGTTGGATTTCATCACCGTCTGGCCCACGGTGACCTGGCCGTCGCCACCTAACGCCACTTTCCCATCACGTCGGACGGCGAGAATGGTGGTCGAGCGAATACGGCGAAGTGGAGTGGAGGGCATAGCTCAAGATATCCGCGCGGCAGTGCTCCGCGCAGGAGCTACGCTGGCGGAACGCGCTTCGACGCGGTGGGCTGGCCCGCCTCGGTGCCCGGACGCGCCATGCCACCATGGCCTCGCCGTGCGGCGCCGCGGAAGGTGATCAGCTCCCGCATGAGGCGCCAGTTCATGACCGTTCCCACTGCCACGAACACGACCCCGGCGAGCACAGCAACAGTCGCAAAGCGCCAGACGTCCCGCCCCATGAGCGCGGCCGCGAGGCACAAAATCCCCAGCCCGACAATCGCCTCCCCCGCGCGGTGCCGCTCGGCGCGGTCGCGACGGCGGCGCTCCGTGGGCACGAAGGTCCCGTCCGGCATCCACGCGTCCGCAATCAGGGCCAGCCCAGGCAGGGCGACGAGGATCCCGAGGATAAGCGGAATGGTTTCGAGGCGCATGCCACCCCGTAGTGCAAGAAGGGGGCACAAGGGCAGCCCTAGCCAGCCGCGCTATGCCCGTGGATGCGCTCGCTGATAAACCTGCTTGAGCCGCTCGACACTGGTGTGGGTGTAGATCTGCGTGGTGGAAATCGAGGCGTGGCCGAGCAGCTCCTGGACGGCGCGGAGATCGGCGCCCGCGTCCAGGAGATGCGTGGCGAAGGTATGGCGAAGCGAGTGTACGCTGAGCCCCGCGTCTTCATCGATCTCGTTCAGGAAACCCTTCACGGCGTTCTGAATCGCCCGCACGCTGATGCGCGTCCCGCGGTTGCTCAGAAAGAAGGCGGTACGGTCGCCTTTTTCTCCTACGGCTCGCAACAGCTCGTCGCGCTTTGCTTCATAGTTGCGCAGGGCGAGGGCCGCATGATCGCCGATGGGAATGATGCGTTCCTTGCGCCCCTTGCCGCGCACCTTGACCTGTTGCGAGACGAGGTCGAGATCCGGGCGATGGATTCCCTGCAACTCTGACAGGCGCATGCCCGTCGAATAGAACAATTCCAGAATGGCCGCGTTGCGCACATCGGTGAAGCGTCCGTCCCACGCGCGGACTTCGGCCATCTGGAAGAGCAGGTCGATCTGTGGCCGATCGAGGTAACCCGGGAGGTATTTCTCGAGCTTTGGAGACCCAACGCCGCGCGCGGGATTGGCCTCGACCTGCTCGATGCGATGC
>JANNOC010000605.1:0-2381 GCA_031398865.1 Gemmatimonadota bacterium
CTGCTCTACCAACTGAGCTACCTGGCCAAGTCACCCAAACTAACCGGCGCGCTCGACAGGTTCAACCGAGAGACTTACGCTCTCGAGAATCACCATCTACCGAGGACGCCACATGCCGCGCCACGCACTCGCCGCTCTCGCCGTCGCTGCCGTGTTTGTCGTCGCGGATGCGCGCGCCCAGGAACGACCCCGCGCGCACACCCTCGGACTGAGCCCGCTGATCGGCGGTACACCCGGCCCGCTCGACGCCATCACCGACGTGCCCGGTGTCACCGTGGGACATACAACGCTGATTTCCGGAAATGGCCGCCTCGTCGTCGGACACGGACCGGTGCGAACGGGCGTCACCGTAGTGCATCCGCGCGGAAAGGCGAGCGCGGATCCTGTGTTCGGCGCCTGGTTCACGCTCAATGGAAATGGCGAGATGACGGGCACGACATGGTTGCAGGAGAGCGGGCTGCTGGAAGGACCGGTCGCCATCACCAACACCCATAGCGTGGGCGTGGTGCGCGATGGAATTCTGCAGTGGCAGGTGAGGCGTCCAGGCTTGCAGCCGTGGGGGTTGCCCGTGGTCGCGGAGACATGGGACGGACGGCTCAACGATCTCAACGGATTCCATGTCACGGCGGCGCATACCCTCGCGGCGCTGGAGAGCGCCGCTCCTGGCCCGGTGCTGGAAGGGAACGTCGGCGGCGGCACCGGAATGGTGTGTCATGGTTTCAAGGGCGGTATCGGCACTTCATCGCGCCGCATCCCCGCCGCCGGCGGAGACTACACCGTCGGCGTCCTCGTCCAGTGCAACTACGGCGCGCGACGCGAGCTACGCGTCGCGGGAGTTCCTGTTGGTGAAGAGATCCAGGATCTCCTGCCGTGTGTCGCCTCGGCGGACAGCAGCATTCAGCCCGGCGTGCGGCGTTGCGATTCCGGCACGTCCGCGAACGCCGTCGCGCGCGAGGTCGACGGCACCACCGGCCAGGGCTCCATCATCATTGTCGTCGCGACCGACGCGCCGCTCCTGCCGCACCAACTCAAGCGGCTGGCGACTCGCGCCGCGTTAGGCGTCGGCCGCACGGGCGGGCGTGGCGAGAACAGCTCCGGCGACATCTTCATCGCCTTCTCCACGGCGAATGCGCGTACCGGTGCCGACACGGGCATCGCGAGAGTTGCCATGTTGCCGAACGCGCGCATCAATCCGCTGTTCGCCGCTACGGTTCAGGCAACGGAGCAGGCCATCCTCAACGCGCTGCTCGCGGCGGATACCATGACGGGCGCCGACGACCTGCGCGTGTACGCCCTGCCGCGTGCGCGGCTGATGTCCGCTCTCGCGAAGTACAACCGCGCCCCGCCGCGCGCGCGTTGAGTTCCGAGCGGACGTCGAGAGTGCAGGGCGACGCCTAACGCTTGTACACCGCGTCGATGCAAAGCTTCACGAGATGATCCAGCAGAGCTTTGCGTTCCACCGGATCCTTGATCGCCAGGACTTCCGGCAGCTCGCTCCACACCTCTTTGAAGGCGATCAGCACGTCTTCGGCATGCAGCCGCTTGTCCTTCGCCTCCTCGGCGAGTACCACGAGCGCTCCGCACACCTGGTCATCGTCGAAGCCTCCATCGAGGTACTGCGCCAGCGCCCTCCGCAGAATTTCCAGCGTCTCGCGCGAAGGATAACGCTCGCCGTTCGAACCGCGCGAGCGGTGGGGGGCCATCATGAGTGCCTCGCAAATGTCTGTTTACGGAACGCCTGCGCGCTGCGCACTGCGGTGTTCGGCGTTCTCTGGCCGCCGAGGCCCGAGGTTTGCGCGCAAAGCATATCCCCGTCTCGCCATCGTTGACAAGAGCGGGGAGATCCGGCGCGTGTCGCTGGCGCGGGAAGGGCTCTGCCGACCGGATGACAAGGGACTCATGGCAGCACGCGCGATGCACGGTAGTACTGTCCTTATACTGGTGCGCGACATTCTCGGCGCAGGGCTGTTCGGCGCCCTGGTCGAGGGGTTGGGCAAGCAACCGGCGTTTCCTTTTGACGGCGAGCGGGTCGAGACCGCGGTGGAACGACTCCAGCCGACGATTGTCCTGCTCGACTGCCATCACGCCGCTCTACGGTCCGATGCCTTCTTTTCCGCAGCAAACGCGGCAGAGAGCGTGGTCGTGCTTTTCGCCCCTTCCGAACCGTGGCACGACGTGGCGGAGATCGCGCGCAGACGCGGCATCGGGATCCTCGTGCATCCACACGATGGAGAATCGTTGACGGACGTCATCCGTTCCGCCTTGACGGAAATGTTCTGGCCCAGCGCCGCGGGCGATGTGCGGAGCGAGGTGTAGCGGCCGGAACCGAACGAGCGAAGCCACCGTCAGCGCACAGCGCGTGGCGTGCTACGTGCGCCGCC
>JANNOC010000628.1:0-2198 GCA_031398865.1 Gemmatimonadota bacterium
CTCTGATCTTCGAGACGCTCGCGTTCTTCAAGACGTACTCCTTCCCGACGGGCGTCACCGTGTCCGGGTTGTCGCTCGTCTTGTCGATCCTGGTCTTCTTCGCGGTGAGTTGGCTGACGCGGGCCGGCGCCGCCGCCTCGATCGACCCCGACGTGCGCGTCGTCATGGAGGCCTGAACCGATGCGCATTGACGAACCGTCACTCGGGATGAGCGCGGAGCACGAGAAGACGGTGAGCGAAGCGGCCGTCCTGCTGTTTGCTCAGATAATCCCGAGCGTCGTCCCTACCCGGGTAAACGTGGCAACCGCTTCGTCGAGATCGTCACGAGTGTGCGCGGCGGACAGCTGGCAGCGGATGCGCGCCTGACCCTGCGGCACGACGGGGAACCCGAACCCCGTCACGAAGACGCCCTGATCGAGCAGCATATCGCTCATCCGGATCGCCGTCGCTGTTTCGCCGACGATGATCGGCACGATCGGCGTCTCCCCGGGCAGCGGTTTGAACCCGGCCTCGATGATCTGCTCTCTGAAGTAGCGGGAGTTCTCCCGCAATGTGTTGACGCGATCCGGATTCCCCTGTAGAAACCGCACCGCCGCGAGCGCGCTGCACGCCACCGTCGGCGGCAAGGCGTTGGAAAACAACTGCGGCCGCGATCGCTGTGTGAGATAGTCGCACAGCGCCGCCGATCCGGCCACGAATCCCCCCGCCGCGCCGCCTAACGCCTTCCCGAGCGTCGACGTGATGATGTCGACCTCGCCCACCACGCCGAAATGCTCGGCCGTGCCGCGCCCCGTCGCGCCGAGCACCCCCGTCGCGTGCGAATCGTCCACGACGACGATCGCGTCATGCCGCAGCGCGATCTCGAGGATGTCGGGCAGCTTCGCGATGCTCCCCTCCATCGAAAAGATGCCGTCGGTCCAGATCATCCGCCGGCGCGCACCCTTCGCGCCCTGGAGCTTTGCGACCAGATCGTCCATGTCGGAGTGCTTGTACACGCCCGTCGTGCACTTCGTGATGGACTTCGCCAGCCACATCGAGTCGATGATGGACGCATGGTTCAACGCGTCCGAGATCACGAAGTCCCCTTCCTCGACGACCGTGGCGGTCAGCCCTTCATTCGCATTCCATGCGGACACGAATGACATGGACGCCGCCGTCCCGACGAGCTGTGCCAGCGCTTGTTCGAGCTCGCGATGGATGGTGAACGTGCCACAGATGAAGCGCACACTTCCCGTCCCGGCGCCGAAACGCTCCAGTCCCTCCACTCCCGCCTGCACCACGGCGGGCTCATCGCACAGGCCGAGGTAATTGTTGGACGAGAGAATCAGGATCTCACCGCGTCCTTCCATCTCGACCCGCGCCGATTGTGGCGAGTCGAGATAGTTGAGTCGCTTGTAGACCCTGTCGCGCTTGAGCAGCTCGAGCGATGCGTCGAGCGACGCGGTGAAGGCTGGGTTGAGCGCCATGGCGATCGTTAGGTACGCTGTAGGGTCAAGCGATCTCGAAGACCACCTTGCCGGCCTCGCCGGACTTGATCACCGCGATGGCGTCCTTGTACTCGGTCAGCGGAAAGCGATGCGTGATGACGGGAGCCGGGTCGAACTGCCCCGACCGCAGAAACGCGCGCATCTGAATCCAGGTGTCGTACATTCGCCGACCTATTACGCCGTAAATCGTGATCCCCTTGAAGATCACCTCGGTGGCGAAGTTGACATCCATCGGCTTCGCCGGAATCCCGAGCATCTGCACTCGGCCGCCCACGCGCACGAGCTCGAATGCCTGGTGGATGGCGGACGGCACCCCCGACATCTCCAGCACCACGTCCACACCGAGGCCGTCCGTCGCGCGCTTGACCGCCCCACCCGCCTCGCTCGGATGCACGGTATCCTCCGCACCCATCTGGCGCGCGAGCTCCAGCCGCCGCGGATTGACGTCCGACGCGATGATGCGCGACGCGCCGGCCGCCGCGCAGATCCCCACGGCGAACAATCCGATCGGACCGCAGCCGGTGATCAGCACAGTCGCGCCCGGAATGTCCGCGGTGAGCGCGGTGTGGAACGCGTTGCCCATCGGGTCGTGAATGCCGCCGATCTCGTACGAGATCGCGTCATCGAGATGCCACACATTCGTCGCGGGCATCGAAATGAACTCGGCGAAACACCCGTCGCGATCCACCCCGATGATCTTCGTGCGAGGAC
>JANNOC010000631.1:0-2857 GCA_031398865.1 Gemmatimonadota bacterium
CGCGGGGATGGCCCAACGGGGGCTTGGGCGCTTCGTCGGCGGCGCTCTTGCCGCACGCGCCGATCGCCAGCGTCGCCACCGTCGGATTTCTTGGCATCGTGTCGAGTGGTGAGCGCAGGTATGCGATCTTGTGCGGTTCGAACGCTTGGTCGATTACTGCGCCTTTGTATCCGGCGTGCTCCACCGCCGAACCAGGACGGCGACGAGCGCCAGTCCTGCGACCACAAGTAGCACCGGGAAAACATAGAGCATGACGTTGAGGCCTGTCATGGCGGGCTCGAGCAGGATCCACTCCCCGTATCGGGAGACGAAGAACGCCCTGATCTCATCGGGTGTCCTGCCGGCCTGCAATTGATCGCGCACGACCGCGCGCATTTCCTGCGCGAGTTCCGCCGGGGAGTCCTGGATGGATTCGCCTTGGCACACCGGGCATCTGAGTGTTGACGAAACCGCTGCCGTGCGCGCATCGAGCGCGGAATCCGTCGCCGCAACGGGGGGACGTGAACGTGCGTCGGCGTCTTGCGCGCGTGTCGGCCTGCCACAACAGAGTGCGACAGCCACGAACGCTACGGTTGCGAGGCTGTGGTGCGTCACTGGCCGGAAGCGCGCGTCACCGTATCGGTGGCCCCGGCGCTCGGCAGCAGAGAATCGATCCATCGACGTAGCACGCCCTCCGAAATAGGTCCCGTGTGCTTGTAGGCGATGCGTCCCGTCGCGTCGATAATGAATGTCTCGGGTACTCCGTACAGACCATAGTCGATAGCCGTCCGTGACCGCTGGTCCAGCACCGACGGATAGCTCTGGCCGCCCATGTCAGCGATCCACCGCAGCGCCGGTGTTCGACGATCATTGTAGAGCACACCGATGAACTGCGTGGGCCGGTCGGCGTACCGCCGAGCCGTCTCACTGAGCGTGGTGTGCTCGTCGCGGCAGGCGAGGCACCACGACGCCCAGAAGTTCATGACGACCACCTTGCCCGCGAGATCGCGGAGGCGAATGGAGTCGCCGACCGGCCGCGAGAGTGGTGGCTCGCCGGGAGCGAAGATGGCGAGATCGAACGGGGCGGCGGCGCGTCCGGGGAGTGGAGAGGCGATCTCGCGCGGGTCGCGCGTGAATCCGAAGGCAAACAACGCGAGAAGCGGCACCGCGGCGACTACCGCGACGAGGGCGCGCTTCCAGTTCACGGCGCGGTCCTCGCGACGCCCGTGTCTGCGGATGGAGCACTCTCGGCGGGCGCCAGCGTCTCCGTGCGCCGGCGCCCGCCGTGGAACAGGCCAATGAGCGCGCCCAGCACCATGACGAGCCCACCGAACCAGATCCACGGAACGAGTGGCTCGACGATCACCTTCACCGTCGCGTTGGCGCCGCTGGACTCGAACGCCATGAGATTGACGTAGAGATCACCGCGCGGGCTGCTGCGCACGTCCGGCGTCGGCACCGGCTGGTCCGAGACACGGTAATAGTTCATGCGGGGCTCGAGGGTGCCGATGACCGCGCTGTTCTTGCCGAGCACATCGAGGGTGGCGCCGATCACCGACCGCTGCGGTTCCTCCCGACCCCATACGCTCTTCAACCGTACCGTATGGCCGGCGACACTGAGCGACTCGCCAGGCAGCAGCGTCGCCTCGCGCTCCGTGCGGAAGGTGGACGACGCGGCGACCCCCAGCGCGACGAACAGGACGCCGATGTGCGCCAGGTATCCGCCGTAGCGACGTCGGTTGCCGCCAACCAGCCGCGCGAGGGCCGTTACCCAGTTCTCGCCGTGCGCGCGCCGTCGGGCACGCATGCCGATCCAGTACTCTCGCAGGTTGCCCATCGCCGCATACCCGACGAACGCGAACGCGAGGATCGCGTAGATCCCTCGAGCGCCGGCGATCACCGCAATCGCGCCCAGAAACACAGCACCGATGGTGGGGGGGAGCAGCCGCTTGCGCGCGTCGGCCCACGTGGTGCTGCCCCAGGGCAGCGAGGGCCCCACGCCCATGAGGAAGATCAGTGCCACCATCGCCGGGATCGCCATCCGGTTGAAGAACGGTTCGCCGACGCTGACCTTCACGTCGCGCACCGCTTCGGCGATGAGCGGATACAGCGTCCCCACGAGCACGGTCAGCATCACGGCGGTGAGGAAGAGGTTGTTCAGGAGGAACACCGTTTCCCGGGATGCGGCGCCACCCAGGGTACCCCTCGTGCGAATCCGCTCCGAGTTGCCGGCAATCAGCACCAGCACCGTCACGAGAACGAACGCGATGAAGCCCAGGAAGTAGTAGCCGATGGCACCCGTCGTGAATGCGTGGACGGATGAGAGGATTCCGGAGCGGGTCAGGAACGTGCCGAGGATCGTCAGCACGAACGTCGCGACGCACAGGTTGAGCGTCCACAGCCGGAGCATGTCGCGCCGCTCCTGCACCATCACGGAGTGAAGATAGGCGGTGGCCGTGAGCCACGGGAGAAACGACGCGTTCTCGACGGGATCCCACGCCCAGTAGCCGCCCCACCCGAGCACCTCGTACGACCACCACATGCCCGCGATGACCGCGGCGGAGAGAAATCCCCACGAGGCGAGCATCCAGCGTCGCGAGAGCACGGCCCAGTCGTTCGATGCGGCTTCGCTGGAGAAGATGGCGCCCATCGCGAACGCGAAGGGCACCGTCATGCCGACGTAGCCGAGGTAGAGCAGCGGCGGGTGAACCGCCTTCAGGATGTGATTCTGCTGCAGGGTGTTGGGTCCCGGGCCATCCGCCGGCACGGGCGACATCGGGAGGAACGGATCGGCAGCGCCGACGAGGAGAATCGCGAAGAACGCCGCGACCGCGAGCAGCGTCATCGATGCGTACGGAACGAGGTTTCCCGGGCGGCG
>JANNOC010000703.1:0-1534 GCA_031398865.1 Gemmatimonadota bacterium
CTGCCTCGCGCAGCTTCCGCGCGGCGAGCGCCGTCTGGGCCGGGTACGCATGGTGGTAGTGCACCGGCACGAGAGCACCGGACGCGTTGCGCCGCACAATGGTGTACAGGCTCCTGAGCGAGTCCGCGCGCGCCGCCGGGGCAGCGGCGACGGCGCGCTGGAATTCGTCCGCGGTGATGTCGCGCGGATAGAGGTTCGCGCCGGGTGGCTTGGGCCCGACGCCAGCGATGAAGGGCGTGTCGTTGGCGAGCCGGTCCCAGGGACCGTAGTTGATCTCCGCGTACCGCCGCAGCGCCGGGTCCGCGATGCCGGACAGGACGGAATCGCGCGGCCCGATCGCCTGCATCCAGTACACCTCGTCCATCGGCCGAGCTGCGTCGATGAGGATCGGGATCATCCGGCGTTCGTCGGCGGACAGGGAGTTCAGATCGGCGGTGAGGCGAACCACTGCATAACGAGCGAGGGCATTTTCGGCGGCGTCGGCCGTGTCGGCTGGCTCGAAGTCGATCCTGATGGGCGTCGTGGCGCTTGGGCGCGTCGCGCAGGCGAGCAGCAAAGCAGCGATTGGTACGACGCGGACGGCACGCAGACGAGGCATGGCGATCTCCCCTGTAGAGGCGCGAGCGGTCGTGAGCGCTTCGAGGGCCTTGGGCTTCTCACACCGCGACCGGTAATTCTACCGGCAGGGCACAGGGGGGTCAAAGCAATGGCGGATTCGCAGCGTCAGAAACGAACAGCGCCCCGCGTGGTGAGAGCGGGGCGCTGTCGTTGCGTGATGAGCACGTCTGCGGTCAGAATCCTTGCGAAGGCCCTGTCGCCGCGCCCGCCAGCTGGCGCGAGAGCTGTGCGGCGCTCTGCAGCGTCGCAATAAACTCCGTCGCGCTCGCGCGCGTGAGCGGCAGGTAGAGATTGTGCCTGCTCTCCTGGTCGCCCACATAGAGATTGATGACGCTTTCGCCGTTGCGATCGCGACGGTCTACCGTGATGGCGCTGGTGGCACCCGAGACGAGAAAGGAGGTCACCAGTTCACGCGAGGCGTGCAGCTCCTCGGCGGCGAGGATGGTCGCGGCCTCGGTCGCCCATGCGTCAATCGCGGCGGGATCGAAGTTCCCCACGACGCGGACGCCGCCGCGCCAGACGCCCACGAAGACCTGGCCGGACGGAAGCGCACGCACCGTCAGCGTCGCGGTGCCGAAGCGGAACGTCGTGTTCTGGGACGTTTCCGACTGAGCGCTTACGACACTCGGAAGGGCCAACCCCGCCAGCAGGGAAACAGCGGCAACGGTGCGATTCAACGTGCGGAACATGCTTCACTCCATTCAGGGAGAGTACGTCTCGAGGGCCGGCATTCGCGGGGCCAAGTGCTCACAGTAAGGACGAACATCTCCGCCTAACGTCACGCCTGGTGGGGACTTATGCCGTGATAGCTTGCATCGCGCCTTGCATCGCGTGCCGTATGCCGCTAACCCGACGGCCCGCTTGCCGCGCGCGGCGCCGGCACGCACTTTCGTCGCATCCATTCCGGATGACGGTC
>JANNOC010000736.1:0-1646 GCA_031398865.1 Gemmatimonadota bacterium
CACGCTATGAAGCAGGGGGCCGCGGCGGCAGTTGGCTCAAGGTGAAGCAGGCGCATACGCTCGATTTAGTGATCCTCGCGGCCGAGTGGGGCAGCGGCCGCCGGCGCGGGTGGCTATCCAATTTGCATCTGGGGGCCCGCGACGCGGCGACCGGTGCCTTCGTGATGCTCGGCAAAACCTTCAAAGGGCTCACCGATCGGATGCTTGCCTGGCAAACGGAACAATTGCTCGCATTAGAGGTGGCGCGCGAGGGCCACATCGTGCACGTGCGTCCAGAGTTGGTGGTGGAAATCGCCCTCAACGATATCCAGGCGAGCCCCCACTATCCCGCGGGAATGGCGCTGCGCTTCGCGCGAGTCAAGCGCTATCGTCCGGACAAGGTTCCGGGAGAGGCCGACACTCTGGACACGGTGCGCGCACTGTTCGCCGTCCAGGCATCGCGCGTGCCCCTCTAGCGCCAATGTTGTTCGGTTGCGATCGTATGATCAAGATGAATATCACAGTTGCTAGGGGTCTGCACGCAGGCGCACGATGCCTCGTGCGCGCAATCGCGGGCGTGCTTTGGTTATCAACGCTGGTCTTCGCTCAGTCGCCCGCAATCACCCCAAGCCCGCACGCGATCGACATCCCACACTGGTTCAAGGAAACGTTCCTCGATTTCCCGGAAGACGTTCGCGATGCCGCCAAGAGCGGTAAGCGCCTCATCGTCTACTTCGGGCAAGACGGCTGTCCCTATTGCAAGCAGTTGATGGAGATCAACTTCGGGCAGCGCGACATCGCCGAGAAGACGCGGCGCCACTTCGATGCCATCGCGCTCAACCTCTGGGGCGATCGCGAGACGGTTTGGATGGACGGCAAGACGCGCACGGAGAAAGATCTGGCCGCTCATCTCAAGGTGCAATTCACGCCGGCACTGCTGTTTCTCGACGAGCGCGGGAGCGTGGTGCTGCGGGTGAACGGCCTGTATCCGCCGCACAAGTTTCGTGCGGCGCTCGACTACGTAGCGCGGAAGTAGGAAAGATCGATCAAGTTCTCCGATTGGCTAGCCCAGGCGAGCGGCCCCGCGGACTCGGGCGTGCTCCACCCGCATCCGCTGTTTCCCTCTCGTGCGCTCAAGCTGGACCGAAGCAAGCGCCCGGCCGCCAAACCGCTCGCCGTGTTCTTCGAGCAACGGCATTGCGCGCAGTGCGACGAGTTACACGCGGGGCCGCTCAAGGACACGGAGATCCTTCAGCTTTTGGAGAAGTTCGAGATCGCGCGGGTCGATATGCGTGCGGCGCGCTCCATGGTCGCGCCCAACGGCAAGGCGATGACCGAGGCGCAGTTCGCCCGCACGCTCGATGTCGCTTTTGCGCCCAGCATCGTGTTCTTCGATGAGCGCGGTCTGGAGGTATTCCGGACCGAAGCCTATCTGCGCACTTTCCATATTCGCGCTGCCTTCGACTACGTTTCTTCGGGGAGCTACCGCACGCAGCCGAGCTTTCAGCGTTTCCTGCAGGCGCGAGCCGATGCGTTGCGCGAAAAGGGCGAAGTACCCCAGGTGTGGAAATGAAACCGAACGGCGATCGCTTCTGGGCCACGCTTCAGGAAATGAAGCCAATGTGATTAAACTTAAGCCCTCGCAAGGAAATCGCTAATGCCAGTAC
>JANNOC010000744.1:0-4946 GCA_031398865.1 Gemmatimonadota bacterium
TCCGTGGATCTCATCTATAAGCGCGTGCTGCTGCACGAGCTGGTGTCGCTCATGGGACGCGACAATCCCGTGCTACGCGCCGTGCGCGAGCGCGCCGTCTGCATGGTCAACCCGCCGGCCTGCAAGGTGCTGCACAAGAAAGCGAGCCTCGCCGTCGTGAGCGATGAACGCAACGCCAGCCTGTTCACCGCGGACCAGCGGCAAGCGGTGGCAGCGCACGTGCCATGGACCCGCGTCGTCGCGGAGCGGACGACGGAATTCGACGGCACGCGGATTGATCTACTCCCCTGGATGGCATCAAACCGCGAACGGTTGGTGTTGAAGCCGAACGACGACTACGGAGGCCGAGGGATCGTGCTGGGCTGGACAGTCACTGATGACGCGTGGCAAGCGGCCATTCGCACCGCGCTCGGCGAGCCGTATATCGTGCAGTTGCGCGTGGCGGTTCCCGAAGAGCCATACCCGGCATGGGTCAACGGCAGGCTCGTGATCCAGGATCGGTCGTTCGATACCGCGCCGTACGTCTCGCACGGCCGGTACGTGGACGGCTGCCTCACGCGCATTTCCACCGACGCGCTGCTGAATGTCACCGCTGGGGGCGGCTCGAACGTCCCGACCATGCTGCTGGAGAAGCGATGAAGCCTCCCTCTCTCACGATTGGGATCGAGGAGGAGTACCAGATCATTGATCCCAAGACAGGCGAACTGCAGGCCGGCATCGAGAAGTTGATGGCCTCAGATCTGTCGTTGCTCAAGGATCTGAAGCCGGAGTTGCATCAGTGTCAGGTGGAAGTCGGCACGACGGTGTGCGCCACCATTCAGGACGCGCGAGTAGAGCTCGTCAGGCTGCGCCGAGCCATCATCGAGACAGCGGCAATCCACGGGCTCACCATCGCGGCGGCCGGCACGCACCCGATTTCAAGCTGGCAGCAGCAGCATGTCACGCCGCTCGAGCGCTACCTCGGAGTGAAGGAAGAGCTGCAGGATCTCGCGCATCGACTCCTGATCTTCGGAACGCACGTGCACATCGGCATCGAGGATCATGAGTTCCGCATCGACTGTCTCAACGCAGCCCGATACGTGCTTCCGCACATTCTGTGTCTGTCCACGAGCTCCCCATTCTGGATGGGGCGCAATACGGGACTGCACTCGTATCGCAGCATCGTTTTCAAGAATTTCCCTCGCAGCGGCGTGCCCCGGGTATTCTCGAGCAACGCGGATTATCTCGACCTGGTCGACACGCTCGTGCGCACGAAGAGCATTCCCGACGCATCGAAGCTGTGGTGGGATGTTCGCCCGCACTACAAATATCCCACGCTCGAGTTTCGCAATTGCGATGTCTGCACGCGCGTGGACGAGGCCATCTGCGTCGCTGCGATTCTGCAGGCCGTCGTGGCGAAAATGTGGAAGCTCCGGCGCGACAATCTGGCGTTTCGGGTGTATCGCTCCGAGCTCATCGAGGAGAACAAGTGGCGGGCGGTCCGGTGGGGGCTCAAGGGCAAGCTGATAGATTTCGGGAAGCGGGAAGAACTCCCGGCCGCTGACTTGATCAGAGAGCTCATCGAATGGTTCCTTGGTGATGTGATGGATGAGCTGGGAACGCGCAAGGAAATCGAGTATGCGTATCGCATCATCGCGGAAGGCTCCAGTGCCGACCGCCAGCTCGCGACCTTCAAGCGAACAGGTAATCTCAGGAGTGTTGTGGACCAGTTAATCGCGGAAACCGCGGAAGGCGTGATGCCGCCGGTGCCAGAGTCGACATGATCGCCCAGCGACCCGTCATCGGCATCACGACCCAGACCCTGGAAGAGATTCCGGACGAGTTGCCGCGCTGCTGGATCATGAGCCAGCGGTATGTGCGCACGCTCACCGCGTCGGGTGCCGTACCGTGGATTATTGCCTTGTTGGATGATCCCGATACGCTGCGCGCCATCTATGAAAAGCTCGATGGAGTCTTTCTTCCCGGGGGCGTGGACATCGATCCCGGCAGCTATCAGGAAGAGCGGACGAGCGGGTGCGGCCGTGTGGATCTCGATCGCGATCGGGCGGAGATCATGCTCGCCAGCTGGGCGATGCGCGAGAAGAAGCCGATACTCGCCGTGTGTCGCGGGGCACAGCTGCTGACCGTTGCCGGAGGAGGCGCCCTGTATCAGGACGTTGGCTCCGAATACCCCGGTGCCATCAAGCACGACTATTTCCCGAAGGCGGGTACACACACGCGGCAGGACCTGGTCCACCAGGTGAACGTCGTCGAAGACACGCAGCTGAGCCGCCTGCTGGGCACCACGACGGTTCATGTGAACAGCATGCATCATCAGGGGATCAAGCGACTCGCGCCGTCGCTCGTGGCGAACGCTTACGCCCCCGACGGGCTCATCGAAGGCGTCGAGTCCGCCTCGGACGATTTTGTGCTGGGCGTGCAGTGGCATCCGGAGGATCTGGCTGACTCGGAGCCGCGCATGCGCCGGCTGTTCGATGCGTTCATCGAGGCGGCGTCTGTATGGCGCGCGAGCTCGCTCGCCGTCGCGCGCTGACCCGACCCGAGCCGCCCAGACTTTTCACCAGCCCACCGCCCGTCACCGACTGAGGAAATCGACGTGAAGTTCGTGGACGACCGTCTCCCGCGTCGGCTGGACGGATGGCGCAGCCCGAGACTCGGACTGCAGATGCCCATCGTCACGTATGGCGACCGAGGCCGGCCCGTGCTGCTCTTCCCCACCGCGGCCGCGGATTACCTCGAGAATGAGCGCTTCTTTCTCGTCAAGGCGGTGGAGCCCGCGATCATGGCGGGCCGGATCCGGCTGTTCTCCATTGACAGCATCAACAGCTACGCCTGGATGGACCGTTCGCTCCCCGTGCGCGAGCAGGCTCGCAGGCAGGCACTGTACTCGGCCTATGTCGAGGACGAGGTGGTTCCGTACATCCGCAGGGCGGTTGGCAACCCGTCCGAGCGGATCGCCACGACTGGTGCCAGCTTCGGCGCCTTCCACGCCGCGAACGCGTTCTTCCGACGGCCGGATTTGTTCGACACACTGATCGGAATGAGTGGGTTCTACGATCTCGAGCCCTCGTATCTCAAGGGATATTCCGACGAGCACTGCTTCTTCAACAATCCGGCCTGGTATCTCCTCGGACTCTCCGGCGGACCGCTGCACACTCTGCAGCACCACAGCCGCATTGTCATCGCCACCGGCCAGGGCGCGTATGAAGCTCCCCACGCATCCCGGAAGCTCTCGGAGATTCTGCATCAGAAAAACATCCCACACTGGCTGGACGTGTGGGGACACGATGTGAATCACGATTGGCCATGGTGGCGGAAAATGCTTCCGCATTTCGTGGACACGCTCGGCTACTAGCCTGAGCTCCGGCGGAGAATAACGTCGTGCCCTTCGTGATCTTTGCGGCGCCCATGCTGTCCGAGAATGCGACGCGCATGATCGAAGCGGTCGCCGATCTTCCGGACGTGCGCCTCGGCGTCATCACCCAGGATCCCGCCGAGAAGTCGCCGCCACGATTGTCCGCGACCGTGGCGCACTGGCGCGTCGCGAACATCCTCGACGCGGGTCAGTTGACATGGGCCGCGGGTGAGTTGGCGCGCCGGATGGGAACAATCGACCGTCTCTTCGGCGCGTACGAACAGTTGCAGGTGCCGCTCGCCGAAGTGCGCGAAGCCATGGGCATCGCCGGCATGCGCGCGGATGTCGCACGGCACTTTCGCGACAAGGCCGAGATGAAGAATGCGTTGCGGGCGGCTGGTCTTCCCTGCGCGAAGCACCGGCTTGCCGCGTCGTTGGACGACGCGCTCGAGTTTGCGCGGGAGATCGGATATCCCCTCGTGGTGAAACCACCTGCCGGCGCCGGCGCGATCTCGACGTTCCGCGCCGACGACGAGGCGTCACTGCGCCAGATCGTGGCGACGCTCGCGCCGCACCCCGGAAACGAGACCCTCATCGAGGAGTTCGTCACCGGCGACGAGCATTCGCTGGAGACCGTCTCCATTGGCGGGCGCGCCGTCTGGCACTCGCTGACGCACTACTATCCCACGCCGCTCGAGGTCGTGCGCAATCCGTGGATCCAGTGGTGTGTCGTTCTCCCTCGCGAAGTGGACGACGCGCGCTACGACGACATCCGAACAGCCGGTGCGCGTGCACTGGAGGTTCTGGGCATGGACACCGGAGTGAGCCACATGGAGTGGTTCCGGCGCGACGATGGCAACATCGCCATATCAGAAGTCGCCGCCCGCCCACCCGGCGCGCAGATCACGACGCTGATATCGCGCGCGCATGACATTGATTTTCTCCGCGCCTGGGCCACGGTGATGGTGTTTGGCACCTTCGACCCGCCGCAACGCAAGTACGCCGTCGGCGCAGCCTACCTCCGCGGCCAGGGCACCGGCCGGATCAAGCACGTGCACGGATTGGATCTCATCGCCCGGGAGATCGGAGCGTTGGTCGTCGACGTGAAGCTTCCCACACGGGGCCATGCGCCCGCCGCGAGCTACGAGGGCGACGGTTACATTATTGTGCGCCACCGCGAGACGGACGTGGTCATGCGCGCGTTGCAACGCACGATCTCGGTGGTACGAGTCGAACTGGGCTGAAGTGATGTCGCACGCCACCGCACCTGCACGGAGTGCACGATGAACGTCATGATGGTTGCGCCCGGGTATCCGGATGAGATGCCGTTTTTCGTTCGCGGTCTTGCTCTGGAAGGCGCCAGTGTGATCGGCGTCGGAGATCAGCCGGACGGGGACGTTCCGCCGCTGACCCGCAAGCACCTGGCGTCGTACGTGCGCGTGCCCAGCGTGCAGGATGAAGACGGCGTCGTGAAGGCCGTGCTTCGGTGGGCGTCGGGCAAGACGATCGACCGGGTGATCTGCCTGTGGGAGCCCGGCGTCCTTCTCGCCGCACGCCTGCGCGAAGAGCTTGGCACACCGGGAATGAGCGT
>JANNOC010000481.1:0-2182 GCA_031398865.1 Gemmatimonadota bacterium
ACAACATGTACGGGGTCAATCAGGTCCTGGTGCGCAACGAAGTGGGGATGACGTTCGCGGCCGCGTTGAAGGCGTTCCTGCGACAGGACCCCAACATCATCATGGTCGGCGAGGTGCGCGACCTCGAAACCGGCGGTATCGCGATCAAGGCGGCGCTCACGGGACACCTCGTGCTCTCGACGCTGCACACCAACTCCGCGCCGGAGACCGTGACGCGCCTGTTGGACATGGGGCTCGAGCCCTTCAACGTCGCGTCCGCGCTCAACCTGGTGCTGGCGCAGCGGCTCGTCCGGAAGATCTGCACCAATTGCAAGGTGAAGTACGATCCGGATCCGGTGGAGATCGCGGCGTGCAAGGTGACGCGCGCGACGACGCTCGGCGAGCTGCGCTTCACTGACGAGGCATTGCGCGACGCGAAGGGACGCGCGAGCAAGGAAGCGCTGCCGTTTCTGGACTCGCTGTCGCTCGATACGACGATCGGCGAGATCCCCTTCTTCAAGGGCAAAGGCTGCGATCAGTGCGGCGGCACGGGGCTCAAGGGCCGCCAGGGGCTATACGAAGTCATGTTCATGACGCCCAGACTTCGCAAGCTGATTCTGCAGAACGTCGGCGCCGTGGAGATTCGCGAAGGCGCGATCGACGAAGGGATGCTCACGCTCAGAATGGACGGCTGGCTCAAGGTGTTGAAGGGTATCACGACAATGGAACAGGTTATCAGAGAGACTAGTGCCTAAGCATCGGGACGAATAAGTAATCAGTTTTCCGCTATCGGTCCTCAGTTATTGTTACTGATACCTGATACCTGATACCTGATACCTGAAAACTGAAAACTCGTCGTTCCCCCTTTTTCAGTGACCGCACTTTCCCTAATCCGATTATGACCGCTTCCGCTCCCGCTGTTAATCTCCGCGCGCTGCTCGAGGAAATGATCGAGCGCGACGCCTCCGATCTGCACGTGACTGCCGGCGAGCGGCCCAAGCTCCGCATTGACGGCGACATCACGAACTCCAACTCGGACTACGCGCTGTCGCCGAAAGACACGCTGCAGCTCGCGTATTCGGTGCTCACCGAGAATCAGAAAAAGCGCTTCGAGATGGATGACGAGCTGGATTTCTCGTTCGGCATCCAGAACCTGGCGCGCTTCCGCGGCAACTGCTTCAAGCAGCGCGGCTGCGTCTCCATGGTCATCCGGCAGATCCCGTTCTCCATCAAGACGTTCGCGGACCTCGGCCTGCCGGCCGTGATTGCGAAGATGGCGGACAAGCCGCGCGGCCTGGTGCTGGTCACGGGCCCTACCGGGTCAGGAAAGTCCACTACCCTCGCCGCAATGATTGACAAGATCAATCGCGAGCGGAAAGGGCACATCATCACGGTGGAAGATCCCATCGAGTTCATTCACCGCCATCAGAACTGTATCGTGAACCAGCGCGAGGTCGGAACGGACACCAAGTCCTTCGCCAACGCGCTGAAGTACGCGCTACGCGAGGATCCCGACACGATCCTGATCGGTGAAATGCGCGATCTCGAGACCATTCAGGCCGCGCTGACGATCGCGGAGACGGGACACCTCGCGTTCGCGACGCTGCACACCAACTCCGCCGCGGAAGCCATCAACCGCATCATTGACGTCTTCCCGGCGCACCAGCAGTCCCAGGTGCGGGCGCAGCTGGCCTTCGTGCTCGAGGGCATCGTCACGCAGACGCTGCTGGCGAAGGCCAAGGGACGCGGCCGCGCGATGGCCGCGGAGATCCTCGTGGTGACGCCGGCCATCCGCGCCCTCATTCGCGATGACAAAGTGCACCAGATCTACTCGCTGATGCAGTCCGGGAAGAAATGGGGGATGCAGACGCTGAATGACGCGCTGTATCAGCTGTACATGGGCCGTGAAGTCACGCAGGATGAGTGTCTCCGCGTCACCAGCGACCCCAACGAATTTCTCCGCATGATCGGCCAGCAGCCCCAGGATGACGTGGACAGCAAGGGCTCGGGCGGGAAGATGGCCGCCGCCGGGGGCGGGAAGCGGCAGAGAGCCTGCTTCATGACAGACGATTCGAGCCCACCGGCGTTTCGGTTACGGCGCGCAGGCCGCAGCCGATTGCTCGCAGCCGCCTCTTACCGCTTCCCGCCCCCGGCGGCGGCCATCTTCCCGCCCGAGCCCTTGCTGTCGACGTCTTCCTGAGGC
>JANNOC010000063.1:0-3421 GCA_031398865.1 Gemmatimonadota bacterium
CGGTCTGGCCGAAGTACCTCGTCCTCGAGGCGGATCTCATCGACAAGCTGGAACTCGTTCTCTCGGAGCTTGCACGGCAAGGGCACGCCGTCGCTGGCGTGAAGGTACTCAGCGGATTTCGGACACCGCAGTACAATTCCACTGGCGGCGACCCCAGTGGACGCGCGGCGCTGAGCCGGCACATGTACGGCGACGCGGCCGACATCTTTCTGGACAACGACGGCGACGGCTGGATGGACGACCTCACCGGTGATCGACGCGGAACGATTGCGGATGCGCGCGTAATGGAACGCGCGGTGGATGCGGTTGAGCGCGAGCATCCATCGTTGGTGGGAGGGGCAGGGGTGTATATCGCGTCCGGAGGTCACGGACCTTTCATTCACATAGACACCCGCGGCATTCGCGCCCGCTGGGTCGGCTCGGGGGACAACTGATGAGCAACAAGGCCTCGCAGGAGATGACCGCGGTCGCGGAGGGGAAGTGTCCCAACTGCGGCGCGCCGCGCCCGGACGTGTCCACATCCTGTACCCACTGCGGAGCGGCTGCAGTGGGGCCCGCGGAAGCTGCCCGTGAGTCGGGGGAGGTGCGTCGAGTGACACCGTTCGACGCGATCATGCAGGTTCGTTCCTCTGATATCGAGCCGTACATCGGACTGAAGTACCTCTCAAAGCTGTTTCGCATGATGGCGATCATTCTCCTGCTGCTCCTCGTCGCGGAGATCGTTATGGGGCTGCGGGCGCAAGGCACTGCAGCCATCCCGACCCTGCTCGCGCAGATGAGTCGACTCATTGTCCTCTCCGGACTGCTCTGGGGAAGCGGCGATCTCGCGATTCTGCTCATTGACATGGGGCACGACGTGCGTGCGACCCGGATTCTGCTCGGCCGACAGGCGGCGCATCACCTCGCGGCACACCATCACGACCAGGCAACGCCCGCCACGCCGCCGCGGGATGCGCGCACGAGGTGATCACCGCGGAGAGCCTCGCCGAGTGACGGCGCAGCGGTCGCGCTGGCGCAGGTGGCGCGCGGCGTCCCCGTGCTGCACATTCTCACCACCGCGGTATGACAGTTGCCTAGTGATCTGCCGTCCGATGTCCCCCCTTTTTGCGAGGACCGTGCGATGATCTGGACGATCGTAGTGATTCTGCTCATCCTGTGGGCGCTCGGCGCTTTCGTTATGCCATTTGGTGGCTCGCTAATTCACGCGCTGTTGGTGATCGCGCTGATCGTCGTCGTGTACCGTCTCATCACTGGGCGCAAGCCGATACCGTAACGACACGCGCCGCGCGCGAGCGACATCGCGTAACACGCATGAACGGGCGGCCGCGATTGGCCGCCCGTTTCCTGTGTGCACACATTCCCCTCACATGAACGCGTTCCCCCCCGCCCCCCCCTCGTTCGACGTGCACGTTGTGCCGCACGTGCACTGCGAGCGGGCGGGGTATGGCGCGGCAGGGCCCTGCCCGCGCCGTTTCGTTGCGCTGATCGACGATGTGCTGAACGCTCCGCCTACCGACACGTTTTTCATCGGCGGTGACGTGTCGGTATTGGAGGATTACCTCGCCCTTCGGCCGCAGCGCCGCGCGCCCATCGCCGAGCGACTCCAGACGGGATGTATCGAGGCGGGGCCGTGGTACGTCCTTCCGGACGAATTGCTTCCTGGCGGCGAAGCCCTCGTGCGAAACCTGTCAGCGGGGCGACAGGCGTTGCGACGGCTCGGTGGGACGTCGCCCGTGGCGCTGTATTCCCCCGTCGCTTTTGGACATCCCGCGGCACTGCCCATCCTGACGCGCGGCTTTGGCTTTCTGGCGGCCATCGTGTGGCGGGGTTTCGGCGGCGCCCGCTGGCCCGCGGGCGATTCCAGCCGCATGCGCGCACCCGATGGCACGGAGAGTCTGCTCTTTCATCTGCCGCCCGACGGGCGCGGGGAGGGCTCACAGATCCCGGTCGAGGAGGAGGCGTCGCGTGCATGGTGGCGACACACACGCGGCGAGTTGGGCGCGCGATCCAAGTTCGGGGTCTTGCTCGTGCTGAGCACGGTAGAACACCAGGACACGCAGAGAGACCTCTCGGCTGTATTCGAGACGCTTGCCGCGGTGGCGGTGCCAGACCGTGTACGACGCAGCACCCTCAGCGCGTTCGCGAAGGAGTTGCATCATTACGGACGACGAAAGAATCCACCGTTGGCGATTGGTGAACTGCGCGATTCCTACGGCTACACCCTCACCCTGCAGGGCACCTTTGCGGCGCGTGCCCATCAGAAGCGCGCCAGCGCCAGACTGGAACGTGTGCTCGTGCGCGACGTCGAGCCGTGGGTGACGCTTGCCGCTGCCGCCGACCCTGCGCACGCTGACGTGCGCCGAGCGATGTTGGAACGCGTCTGGCGGACTCTCCTCCTTTGTCATGCGCACACGACGTTGTGCGGCTGTTGCAGTGACGCAGCGGCTCGCGCGATGGACCTCCGCCTGAACGACGCGAGAAGGCAGGCACTCGATCTTCGGGAGAACGCGCTCGCCACCCTCCTCGGGCGTGACGAGAATGCCGTGATTGCTCGCGACGAGCTGCCGTCCGCGGTGGTGCTCCGCAATCCGTCTCCGCGATCACGCGGTGGACTCGTTGAACTGCGGTTGCACGCGATCATTCGCGGCACACCGCCCGACGGTGGGGCCGTCGACGGAGCGAGTCGCGACACGGCCAAAGCGAGCGCGCCGGCGATGCCTGGTTTCGACTGGACGCGGGTGATGCTCGACGCAGGACGGGTGCCGATGCAGATCCTCGCTACCGTCGAGCGTGATGAGCGTCCCGATTCGTCGACTCCCAATCGGCGCACCGGGCGCGTTGCGATCGCGCGCGTGCTTGCCCGGGTGAGCCCGTTGCGGGGTTTCGGCACGACGACGCTTCCGCTGGCGTTGAGTGACAGGCACGCCGGAGTGAGCGACAGTCGCACGGTGGGTACGATGCAGCCCGTCCGCCTGACGAGCGATGCAACACCGCAGGCACGATGGACTCTCGACAACGGGCTGCTCCGCTTCGAGATAAACAGTGCGGGTGAGACGACACTGACGGCGCTGCTGTCGGGGCGGCGCGTGATTCAGAATCTCATCGCCTTCGAAAGTGTGGCGGACCGCGGCGACCTGTACACGCACTCACCGGTCGGAGAGGCCAGGCAGGCACGGTTCGCCGGCGTGCGAGTGACGCGTCGCGGGCCCCTCCGGGGCGAGCTCATTGGACGCTGGGAGCTGTCGCTGCCAACTCGGCCTCGCGCGCGGGATGCGGGTCAAGTGGTCGCGTCACCGCGAGAGAGGCGGCTCGCCATCCGCGTGCGCATAACGCTCGACGCTGACGCGCACGCGCTGCAGTTGCGCATCGCTGGCAGCAACCGCGTCCGCGATCACCGACTGCGAATCGTGCTGGCGACGGG
>JANNOC010000076.1:0-3157 GCA_031398865.1 Gemmatimonadota bacterium
GTCGCGCTCGAGGAGTTGCGCAGCTCGAGGAGCTGGAAGGGGGAGGATATCGCGCTTCCGGACGTGCGTGAGGCGATCGCGAGGATGAAGGCCCCGCTCGCCACCTACGGCGGCGTCGAGTTTTCCGTGTTCAGCCCCGAAGACCAGATCACGCTCAATCCGCATCTGGAATTGTTCATCTACTCGCGCACGGATCAGTGGCTGTACATTCTGCAGGGAAAGGGGCTGCAGGAGCAGCGCATGGTGCGAACCAAGAGTTGGAAGCTGTCCAAGCAGGATTTCCCGCCGGCACCGGATCTCGTGAACGCGGCGGCTCTAACGGCGGAGCGGCTGGGTCTCAAGAGCGCGTGAGGGGTCTCTCCCTGATGTACGCGGTGCTGGCGGCGGGCGCGAACGTGCTCGGCGCGCTTGCCGTCACGTCGCGCGCGCGCTGGAGCGTGCGCGCGCTCGAGCAGATGATCGCGCTCGCCGCGGGATTCATGATTTCCGTCGCGATGCTCGACCTGCTTCCGGAAGCGATCGAGCGCGGCGGACAACGCGCCGCGATCGTTGCGCTGGTCGGCTATCTGCTGGTGCATCTGACCCAGCACACGTTCGCCACGCATTTTCATTTCGGGGAAGAAACGCACGAGGTGACGCAGACCGTTTCCGTCTCCGCCCTCGTTGGTCTGCTCCTGCACACGTTCGTGGACGGCGTCGCGATCGCGAGCGGCTTCCTGGTCAGCGACCAACTCGGCGTCCTCGTGTTCGTCGCGGTGCTGTTGCACAAGTTCCCCGAGGGACTCGCAATCTCCAGCCTGTTTCTGGCGGCAGGGCTGGGGCGTGCGCGGGCACTTGGCGCGGCCGCGGCGCTCGGTGTTGCCACGGTCGCCGGCGTCGTGCTGACGAACAGTATCGGAGGCCTCTCCGAGTACGGGCTCGCGTTGTCAGCGGGCGTCACGCTGTACGTGGCGGCGTCCAACCTCGTGCCCGCGTTTCAGGCCAAGAGCGGCTGGCGCCTCCCGCTGAGCTTCTTCGCCGGCTGTGCGCTGTTCGCCGCCGTGCGCGCCGTCACGCGTTCGTGAGCCACCGTGCCGAAGAAGCGCATGCCCCGACGTAGCACCGCGGCACGTGATCCGGGGCTGTTCGCGGACATCGTGAGCCGCGCACAGCCGCTTGCCGCGCGCATGCGCCCGCGCACGCTGGAGGAGTTTGTCGGCCAGACGCATCTGCTCGCGCCGGGGTCGTCGCTGCGCGACGCCATCGAAAGCGGACGCATCGGGTCCATGATCTTCTGGGGACCGCCGGGCAGCGGCAAGACGACACTGGGTCGCCTCATCGCGCACTACACGCAGCGCGAACTGGTGCTGTTCTCCGCGGTCACGGAAGGCGTTGCGCGCGTGCGCGAGATAGTCGCCGAGGCGGAAGCGCGGCTGGAGAGCGGGCGCGGAACGATTCTCTTCGTGGACGAGATCCATCGCTTCAACCGCGCACAGCAGGATGCCTTTCTACCCTTCGTGGAGAGTGGCACGATCACGCTCATCGGGGCGACCACGGAAAATCCATCGTTCGAGATCACGGGCGCGCTGCTCTCTCGCGTGATCGTGGTGGTGCTGCAGCCCCTGGCCGCCGAGCAGATCGCGACGCTGGTGCGTTCGGCACTGGACGATGCGGACCGCGGACTGGGCGCAATGGCGCTGACCGCGGACGACGAGACCGTTGACGCCCTCGCCTCGGTGGTAGACGGTGACGCGCGCCGTGCGCTGACCGTGCTCGAGACGGCCGCGCTGCACGTCGGCACGGGTGGGCGGATAACAGAGGACGTCGTTCGCGACGCGATGCAGAAGCGCGTGGCGCGGTACGACCGTTCCGGCGAGGAGCATTTCAATCTCCTCTCGGCGTATCACAAGTCACTGCGTGGCAGCGATCCCCAGGGTGCGCTGTACTGGATGGCTCGCATGATCGAGGGGGGAGAGGATCCCATGACCCTCTTCCGGCGCGCCATCGCCATGGCGGCCGAAGATGTTGGCCTCGCCGATCCGGAAGCGCTCAAGCTCGCGGTCGCGGCGCGCGACGCGTACCACATGCTTGGCCCGCCGGAGGGCTACTTGCCGCTCGCGGAGATGACCATCTATCTCGCGACGGCGCCGAAGTCGAACAGCGCGAAGACGGCCTTGCAGGCCGCGCTGGATGCGGCTCGCGAGTATCCTGCCGAGCCCGTTCCGTTGCATATTCGCAATGCGCCGACCCCGTTGATGAAGGAACTGGGGTACGGAAAGGGGTACCAGTACGCGCACGCGGTTCCCGAGGCATACATCCCGCAGGAGTATCTACCGGCGGCACTTCGGGACCAGGCGTTCTACGCCCCCGGGTCGTTCGGTTTCGAGAAGGAGATTGCGAAGCGGCTGGCGTGGTGGGAAGAGCTGAGACGAAAGACGGCCAGCGCGGACGAATCGAGCGAGGCGCCGTCGTAACTTCATTCGGAGAGAGAATTCATGCGTAAGGCCATGCTGTTCGCCGCACTCGCGGCGGTCGTGTCGACAACCGCGTGCAAGACGATGGGGAACGCCACGTTCAAGGAGCCGGTGGTCAAGCTCAAGGAAATGCAGCTGCGCGGCCTCGGCCTCACGGGCGGCGAGATGGACATTGTGCTGAGCGTGTACAATCCGAACGGCTTCCGCCTCGACGCCACGCGGTTGACGTACAACCTGCTGGTGGATGATTCCGTGAACTTTGGCAGCGGCGCCGTGGACCAGCGCTTCACCGTGCAGGAGAAGGACTCGGCGACGGTCACGCTGCCACTGCGCTTCACGTACGCCGGCATCGGCAACGCCGGACGGCAGCTGCTCAACACCGGCACCCTGAACTATCGCGTGATGGGTGATGTGACGGTCGGAACACGGCTTGGCAACTTCACCCGGCCGTACGATCAGCGCGGCAGATACACGATGACGGGTGGTCGTTGAGCAGAGACCTGATCGCTCTCACCCCGCCCGTCGAGCGTGCCCTGCTCGTGGGCGCGCCGCGCAAGGGGTCCAACGCCCGGCACCAACTCGACGAACATCTCGAGGAGCTCGAGCGGCTGGTGGATACTGCCGGCGCGGTGGTCGTCGGGCAGCTCACGCAGCAGCTCGATCGTCCCAATCCGGCGACCTACCTCGGCAAGGGCAAGATCACC
>JANNOC010000100.1:0-5269 GCA_031398865.1 Gemmatimonadota bacterium
GCCGTGCTGGCGGCGATTGTCATTGGCGCGCTCGCCATGCATGGGGAGCGCTCGCTCGCCGCGGCTGATCTCTCTCTGGTGATGACGGACGCGACCATTCGCGTCATTCCCGCGCTCGGGGGCGAGCGCGAGGGCGACCTCGCACTCGGCGAGGTCGTGCGCGAGCTGCGGCGTGACGGCGTGTGGACGCATGTGCGTGCCGACGGCGGCCGGGAAGGGTGGGTGGAAAGCGTTCGCCTCGTTTCGCTCGCACGGCGCTGACGCGGACACTCGAGCGTTGACCGTCGCGCCGCCGAGCCGGTAGCTTTGCACGTGCCCCGCATCGCCGTACTTCCCGCCGCCGTAGCCGACCAGATTGCCGCGGGTGAGGTCGTCGAACGTCCAGCGTCCGTCGTCAAGGAGTTGGTGGAGAACGCGCTCGACGCCGGCGCCACAGCACTCGCGATCACCCTCGCCGAGGGAGGCCGCTCGCTGATTCGCGTGAGTGATGACGGCAGCGGGATGGAGCGCGACGACGCGCTTCTGGCGCTGGCGCGCCACGCGACGTCCAAGATCCGGAGCGCGGCCGACCTGGTCGGCGTCGCCAGCTTCGGATTTCGTGGCGAGGCGCTTCCGGCAATTTCCTCGGTGGCCCACCTCACGGTGGAGACATCCACGCGCGACGGCAGCGGCACACGCGTGCACGCTGTCGGCGGCGCCGTCGTCGACGCGAGCGAGGCCTCGCGGCAGCGCGGCACGACAGTGACCGTGGAGCGGCTGTTCTACAACGTGCCCGCGCGCCAGAAATTCCTGCGCAGTGCACGCTCCGAATGGCGCGGGATCAGCGATACCCTGACGACGCTGGCGCTCACGCGGTGCGACGTTCGCGTGAGCGTCGAGCACGATGGGAAGAGCGTGCTCGTGCTGCCGCGGGCCGCTACGCTGAGGGCGCGCGTCGCGGCGCTCTGGGGCGGCGACTACGCGAGCGGGCTGGTGGATGTGGATGATGTCCGCGGCCCGATTCACGTGGCGGGGCTGGTGCAACGCCCGGGCGACGTCGGCGCGGGGACGCGGCGCGCGCATCTCACGGTGAACGGGCGCGCCGTGCGCGACGTCGGCGTGGTGCGCGCCGCCGAGGCGGCGTATCGGTCGACCCTCGTCCCGGGGATGCGCCCCACGCTGCTGCTCGACATCGTGCTGCCGGGGGAGGATGTGGACGTAAACGTGCACCCGGCCCAGTCCGAGGTGCGTTTTCGCGACCGGTGGAGTGTGGAGCGCGCGGTGGAGAGTGCCGTCCGCCGCGCGCTGGGCGGCGTCGACAGCGCGGCCGCGTTAGGCAGTAACGCGGGCGGGGTGCGCGTCTGGCCTGCCACGGGGCCGACGCTATCGGCGGCGGTGGACGTGGAAGTGCTGCGGGGTGAGGCCGGGGATCACGGAGCGCTCTTCGCCCGCGATGGCGCCGTCGCGATCGAAACGGAAACGACGGTGAATGCGCCCCCCGTCGTGCCACCGCTCCTGCAGCTCCGCCGAACCTATCTCCTGTTCGAGCGCGACGAAGGCGTCGTGCTCATCGATCAGCATTCCGCGCACGAGCGCGTGCTGTACGAAGCGTTCATGGCCGTACTCGAGGGCGGTGCCGCCCCGTCGCAGCGCCTGCTCTTTCCCCTGACGCTGCATCTTGGTCCCGCGCAGGGCGACGCGTTCGACGCGAACCGCGATCTGTTCGAGCGTCTCGGCTTCGAGATCGAAGGCTTCGGCGGGCATACGCTGCTCGTCAGCAGCGTCCCGATGCCACATCCGCGCTTCGACGCGGAGCGGTGCTTGCGCGAGACGCTCGATACCCTGACGGGAGATCGGGCGGCCGGCACGTCGACGCGGCATGAGCGACTCGCGTCCACCGTGGCGTGCAAGGCCGCGATCAAAGGCGGCGATCTGCTGTCGCCGGGGGAGATGCGCGCGCTCTTTGTCGCGCTCGAGCGCACGACGCTCCCTGCGCACGACGTGCATGGGCGCTCGACGATTGTGCAGTTGTCGTGGGATGAACTGGAACGGCGGTTTGGCCGACGTTAGGCTCGCCGTCATCTGTGGACCGACCGCGGCGGGGAAATCGGCGCTCGCCGTGGCGCTGGCGGAGGCCGTGGGCGCCGCGATCGTCACGGCCGATTCGCGGCAACTCTATCGCGGCTTCGATATCGGCACGGGGAAGGCCACGCCGTCCGAGCGGGCGCGCGTGCCGCACTTCGGGATCGACGTCGCGGAGCCGACGGAGCGCTACTCCGCGGCGCGGTGGGCGCAGCAGGCGGCCACGTGGATCGCCAGCAGCCGCGCGCTCGGCCGGGCGCAGCTCATCGTGGGTGGCACGGGGTTTTACCTGCGCGCCCTCGCGTCGCCGCTTTTTGACGAGCCGGAGCTCGACCCGGCGAGGCGTTTCGCGCTGGAGCGGCTGATTGAGCACCTGCCTGACGAGGAGCGTCGTCGCTGGTGCGCGGTGCTGGATCCGGACCGCGCTCGTCTGGGGCCGCGTCAGCTCATGCGGGCGCTGACAGTCGCCCTCATGACCGGACGCCGCATCACCGAGATGCAAGCGTCCGCATCGCGCGCCTCCGCGGTGCCGCTCCGCTATCTTGTGGTGGATCCCGGTCCTCTCCTCGCCGACAGGATCGCCGCACGCGTGGACTCCATGCTCGAGGCGGGATGGGAGCGCGAAGTGCGGAGGCTGTGCGGCACGGCGCCGGCGAATGCGCCGGCATGGAACGCGAGCGGCTATCGTCTGATGCGACGCGTCGTGGATGGGACACTTACCTTGGCCGAGGCGCGAGATGCCATCATCATCGAGACGCGGCAGTACGCCAAGCGCCAGCGCACCTGGTTTCGGCATCAGCTTCCGGACGCGCTCGTGACGCGAGTGAATCCGGACGAGCCGACGACGATGCGGCGCGCGACGGCGTGGTGGCACGGCGCAAGCCCGGACGCGAACACAGGCGACGCATGAGAATCGGGATCACGTGCTATCCCACGTACGGCGGTTCCGGCGCGATGGCCACGGAGCTGGGCATTGCGTTGGCCGAGCGCGGGCACGAAGTGCACTTCATCACCTATCAGCAGCCCTTCCGCCTGCCGTCCTTCCTGCCGCGGATCTACTTCCATGAAGTGGATGTCGGCCGCTATCCGCTGTTTGAGTTTCCCCCGTACGATCTCGCGCTCGCCGTGCGCATGCATGAGGTGGTGCTCAGCCGCAATCTCGATCTGCTGCACTGTCATTACGCCATCCCGCATGCGACCAGCGCGTGGATCGCGCGCGAGATGTTGCGCGAGAGCGGTGCCGACGTGAAGCTCGTGACGACGCTCCACGGCACCGACATCACCATCGTCGGGCAGGACCCCTCCTTTCACGCGATTACCAAGTTCTCGATCGAGAAGTCGGATCGCATCACGGCCGTCTCGAACTATCTCCGGGACGTGACGTTCAACGCCTTCGGATGCACGGCGTGTCAGGTGGAGGTCATCTACAATTTCATCGATCCCGTAGTCTACGACCGCGGGAAGTATCCCGGCACCTTTCGCAGCGCCATCGACGGCAACCGGCGCGTGCTGATGCACGTCTCGAACTTTCGGCCGGTCAAGCGTGTGCGCGACGTGGTCCGCGTGTTCGCGAAAGTCGCGAAGGAGATCCCGTCGGTGCTCGTGATGGTGGGTGACGGACCAGACCGCGTGTACGCGGAAGAAGAGGCGAAGCTGCTGGGCGTGGATGCCTCGGTCCATTTCCTCGGCAAGATCGAGGCGGTCGCCCCGTTGCTGGCCGGAGCGGACGTCTTTCTGCTTCCGAGCCAGAACGAATCGTTCGGCTTGAGCGCGCTCGAAGCGTTGGCGTCCGGCGTTCCCGTCATCGCCTCACGCGCGGGTGGCATTGCGGAAGTCGTGGACGACGGCGTCACCGGCGTGCTGTGTGAAGTCGGCGACGTCGAGGCCATGGCCGCGGCAGCCCTTGGTATGCTGGGCGACCGCGACCGCTGGGAGCGGATGAGCACTACCGCGATGCACGACGCCCGCAACCGTTTTTCCCGGGACGCGATCGTCAGTCAGTACGAAGCGCTGTACACGCGTGCAGCGGCTCGCTAGTGTCGCGGCGCTCGTGCGCTGGCGCAATGCGCTCATCGCGTGCGCCGGCGTGTTGCTCGGCGCCTGGTGGACCGGTGGTGAGGTCAGCGCACGCGCCGTTGTGCTCGCCGCTGCCGCCGCACTTGCGCTCGCCGCGTTCGCGAACGCCTGCAATGATTACTACGATCGCGAGATCGACGTGATCGCCCATCCGGATCGGCCGCTGCCGCGCGGAGCGCTGACCCCGCGCTTTGTGCTCTGGGTCGCCGCGGTGGCAGCGGCGAGCGCCGTCACGCTTGCGACTGGCGCGAGCCCGGCGCTTGGTCTTCTCTCGGTGGGCATTCTCGTCGTCATGCTGGAGTACAGCCGCTGGATCAAGCGCCGCGGGCTCGCGGGCAACCTCACGGTGGCCGTGTTGGCGTCGCTTCCATTCCTGTACGGGGGCTGGGCGGCGGGACACGCACGCGCGGCGCTGCCGCTGGTGGCGCTCGCCGTGCCACTGCATCTCGCTCGCGAGATCGCGAAGGATCTGGAAGACGTGGACGGCGATCGCGGCACGCGGCGAACACTGCCGCTGACGCGCGGCGCGCCCGCCGCCAAGGGCGTGCTTCTGATCGCGCTGGCATTGTTCGCGGGCCTGCTGGTGGGATTTGCGGTCGCGTGGCCGCGCTTCGGCATCGTCATGATCCCTGCGCTCGCGTTATGCGGCGGCGCCGCGGCGCGCGCGCTCATCGGTCGTCGCGGCGGGCCACGGCTGTTCAAGTCCGCCATGCTCGCCGCGATGGCGGGGCTCGTCCTCGCGCGTGTCGCGGGTGCCAGGCCGTGAACGCTCGCCCGGCCGGTCACGCGCGATGACCGTTCTTCAGGCGCTCATACTCGGCCTGGTGCAAGGCCTCACCGAATTGCTGCCCATCAGCAGTTCAGCACATCTTGCGCTGGTGCCCTGGCTCCTCGGCTGGCAGGATCCAGGGCTGGCATTCGATGTCGCGCTGCACATCGGCACGCTGGCGGCGATTCTGTGGTATTTCCGCCGCGAGTGGGCGGCCTTGTCAGTCGCCACCCTGCGCGTGCTCCGCACGCATCGTATCGAGAGCGACGAGGAACGCCGTGCGGCCTTCATCGTCGTCGCATCCATCCCGGCCGGGGTGGCCGGCGTCCTGTTGGAATCGTATGCGGAGTCCGCATTTCGCCA
>JANNOC010000106.1:0-1517 GCA_031398865.1 Gemmatimonadota bacterium
CGGTCTGCTCGCTCCACGCCCAGCCGCCGTACGCGGCGAGCGTAACACCGGGAGACGCGTCGCGCAGGTGCACGCGGACGCCCGCTCCCGTATACGCACCCTCGATGCGGTTGTAGCGCAGAAGCTCGGCGAACTTCGGGACGCCGAACTCCGTCCGCGGCCGTCCGGTGGGGCGCCAGGCGTAGGGAGCGATGTCGTCGAAATCCTCAGCCTGTACTTCGCCCGTGACTTCGCCGATCGGCGCGCGCCACTCGGCGAATCGCTCCAGACTGTCGCGCGGCGCGAGAAGAAGACGGTGCGGCTTCGCGACCAAGGTATCACCGGGAGGCGTGGCGACTACGCTGGCGGACTGGGCCCCGCTGTCGGCCGACGCTGGCCCCATCGCGACGACGTTCGCGGCCGCTGAATCGTCGGTGGTGGGTCCGAGGGCGATCGCCGCGCCTGACGAGTCTTTTCCGGACTGGATCCGATAGTCGCGGAATCGGGAGACGACACGCATGATGGAGCGCGTGTCGCCGGCGGCGCGGAACTGGACCTGGAACTCGATGCGCTGGTACGATGGCAGCCAGAATTGTCCTTCCACCTCGGCGTTGACCAGCTCCACGTAGGCGATGCTGCGCGCCATCGTACCCATCGCCTGGCTCGCTACGCTCTCCTTTCGCCCCAGCTCGACGAAATGGCCGCGCAACCGCACGATATGCCGGTGCGTGGCATCGAGATCCATTTCGCCGCGGAAGATGAGGGTCGGCGTCGAGACGCCCGGCTTCGGCTCGACGACGACTCGCACGATTCGGATGCGGCGGTTGTCCGCGAGAGTGATCGTGACGACGGTATCTCCGCCGGTGAAGCGATACACACTCTCGCGATCCTCGGCGAGCGGATGCACGGCAACCCTCGCACGCGCCCGCTCGCCGCGCGGACGCCGCCGTGTGGTGTCGGGTCCAAAGAAGAGCGAGAGCCGATTACCGTAGAGCACCGGCACCGTCCACGCCCGCCGCATGTAGCCCAGCACCGAGGGTGAGATGCTGGAGCTGACGGCACGATACCCGACAACGCGCTGCTCATAGGTGCCGCTGCGATCCCAACGCACGTCGTTCGCTGTCTGCTCGATCTGCCCAGTGCCCTCGATGCCCTCCGGCCAGCGCAGAACCAACGCGATCTCGCTCTCTACGCGCGCCTCGTACGCCGCGAGTTCCGTGGGCACGAGGCGATTCCGCAGGGCCGCGTCGGAGATGAGATCGCGGAGGGCGGGGGAGGAGTAGGTGGAGTCGCCGCCGGCGATTTGCGCGAGGAGAAGCAGTGCGAGCATTGAAGGCCCCTGAGCTGTCCCGTTGTCAGATCTCGGAAATCGGCGGAAGCACTCGTTCTCGCTGACAACTGATGACTGAGAACTGATGACTGAGACCTGTTGCTACCTTCCCACTATCCAATCCCAGCCAGAACCGCGTCTGGCCCCCGGCGTATTGGGGCGCAATCTTCTACGCGATGAGCGACGAGAAAGTTGCGGACGACGCCAG
>JANNOC010000119.1:0-5517 GCA_031398865.1 Gemmatimonadota bacterium
CGATCGCCTCGCGGATGAGTTGCTTGACCCCGTTCACTTCCGTCACGGGATCCACGGCGAACTTCTTGGCGCTCACCTGGAAGTGATCGCCCTGGATGAAGACGGGGCCGCGAAAGCCTTCGCGCAATGCAGCGGCCAGCATCACCGCGACGTATTCGGCGGGACGCTGATCGGTGTACGCGATCTCCGAGCGTGCGATCTCCAGGATGAACGCGCCCGCGTTCATGCGAATGGCGGTCCGGAAGATCGCGCGCGCGGTGTCGTACGACATGCCGCGCACGTTGATGGCGGGGACGGTGAAGCCGCCGATCTCGCCTCGCCCGCGCGCGAGATACAACTCGTGAATAGATGCGACGCGAACGCCAACCTGCTGCCCGATCTCCCAAATCAGCCAGCGTGCGCGCTCGCGGCTGGCGTCGTCGCCAAAGACGGCGTCGCGCACCAGCTGATCCATGCGTTCGGTGGCGAGCGCGCGGGGATCGCGCACGCTCACCTCGGTGTTCGTCACACCCACCGCATCCCCGAACGGCTGCTGCTCCGCCACGGCCTGGTCCCGCATCTGGCCCCCGGAAAATGAACAATCGGCCGCGCCGCACGACGAGCCGGAAATGTCAGAAAAGTGCGAAGAAAAATGGGCCTCGCCGCACGCCCCTCGCAAGGGCGGCATGGCGGCTTACACCGAGCGCCGGGGATCGGGTTTCGGGAGGCTGTCCCACTCGCGCAGCGCGTCGCCGGCGTCCGCCCGCCCGAGCAGTGCGTACGCGAAGTTCTTCCCCAGCTCAACGCCAGGCTGGTCCAGCGGATTCACCCCGTACAGCTCACCCGCGTAGATGGTGGCCAGCTCGAGCAGCATGACCAGTCCCCCCACGTGCCACGCGTCCACCGTGTCCAGATGGATGGTCATGTTGGGTCGGCCGCGCTTCGCGAGCGCGCCCGCCGTGGCTTGCTGCTCGATGTCGATCAGTTCGCCGAGAGTGTGGCCACCGAGGTAGCTCAACTCCGCGACGTCGGGAAAGGCTGTTGGAATGGTGACGTCGGTGCTGCGCGCCGTCACGGCGAGGAACGTGACTGTCTTGTCGGCTGGCCCTTCCATGAAGAGCTGCACCTGGCTGTGCTGGTCCGTCGCGCCCAGCGCCGCCAACGGCGTCGGGCCCACGTGAGTTCCATCCAGCGCGATCTTGCCGAGACTTTCCGCCCAGAGCTGCACATACCATGAGGCGAAGTCACGCAGCGCGTCGGCGTACGGCATCAGCACGTGAATGTGGCGGCCGAAACGGGTGTCGGCGATCCACTGCAACATGGCAAACACCCCGGCAGGATTCTCGCGCAGCACATCGCTCTCGCAGCGGCGCGCCATGTCCGCCGCACCGTCCAGCAGATCGTCCACGTCAATGCCCATGAGCGCCGCGGGAAGCAGCCCGACGGGGGTGAAGATGCTGAAGCGGCCGCCGACGTTCGCGGGAATGTCCAGCGCCTCGATGCCCAGTTTCCGCGACAGAGTGCGCAGCGCGCCGCGCTCCGGATCGGTGACGAACACCATCTGGTGCGCGGCGTCAAGACCTTCGCGCTCCAGACGCTCGTACACCACGAGAAACTGCGCCATCGTCTCCGCGGTGCCGCCGGACTTGGACGTGACCACGAAGAGCGTGCGGGCGAGCACGAGCCGGCCGAGTAGCGCCGCGATGGTTTCCGGGTCGACGTTGTCGAGCACGTGGAGGCGCGGCTTGCCCTCGCGGGCGGCGTCGTCCAGTGCGTTCCACCCACTCGGCCGCAGCGCGGTTCGCAAGGCGATTGGTCCGAGCGCGGAGCCTCCGATGCCCAGAATCACGACGTCATCGAACACGCCCCCCGCTTCGTACGCGAAGTCCTTGGTCTGGAGCAGCAGATCGTTGTCGTCAGGCAGATCGAGAAAACCCAGCATCCCAGCGTCATACAATCGCTCCACCTCGGCGAACACCTGCTCGAAGCGCGCCGCCGCCGCGGTCCAATCACGCTCGGGAATGCCGCCGGTCTCGTCGTCGCCCCCCCCCTCCTCGGCGTCCGTGATCGCCAGCATGTTGGAGTAGTCGATGCGAATGGTCATGACGTAGTCTGGTCGATGCGGACGGTGAGACCATCGAAGGCGGGCGTGATCCCCGGTGGGAGCGCGGCTTCGAGGTCGGCGTGAAAGTTGTCGTGCGTCAGGTGCGTGAGATACGTCCGCTCCGCGCCGATCTCCCTGGCCGCGCTGATGGCTTCGGGAACGCTCAGGTGCGTCGGATGCTCTGTGTGGAACAGCGCGTTGATCACCAGCACGGACGCCCCATGCAGGCGAGCGATCGCGTCCGACGGAATGCTCTTGGCGTCGGTGACGTACGCGAGCGAGCCGATGCGATACGCGAATACCGTGATGTCGCCATGCGGCACGGCGACGGGAGTGACGTCCACATCGGCGATCTGCACCGTCTCCCCGGCGCTCAGCGGACGGGCAACTCCCTTCGGTTTGATCGTGCCCGGCACGGGCTGAATGCGATCGTCAAAGATGTACGGAAAGCGTTTGGCGAGGCGCTCCAGCGAATCGGCCGGCCCGTACATGGGCAACGCCCCGTCGCGCTGCACGGAAATCGCGCGCACGTCGTCGATGCCATGCGAGTGGTCGGCGTGGTCGTGCGTGAACAGCACCGCGTCCACGCGATCGATGCTGGACGCGATGAGCTGCGTCCGCAGCTCGGGCGGTGTGTCCAGCAGCAAATGCGCGCCGCTGTCGGTTTCGACGACGGCGCCGACGCGGGAGCGACGGTCGCGCGGATCGCGCGAGTGGCAGACGGGACAATGACAGCCGATCTGCGGCACGCCGAAGCTGGTACCGGTGCCGAGAAAGGTGAGCTTCACACGACTTCGACCTTCATCATGTTGGTCGTGCCCGGCACGTCCCACGGAACACCCGCGGTCACGATGACGCGATCCCCTTCGCGCGCGAGCTCGCGGCGGCGAATGACGCCGAGCGCGAGCTTTACCATCGCCCAGTAGTCCTCGCAGTGCGGCACCAGCTCGGGAATGACCCCCCAGACCAGCGCGAGCTGGCGGTACGTGCGTGGGACGTCAGTGAGGGCCAGCACGGGCACGCCGGGGCGGTGCGACGAGAGGATGCGCGCCGTGAAGCCGCTCTTGGTGAAGACGATGACCAGCGGCGTCGCGAGCATCTTCACCGCGGCAACCGTCGCGGCGGCAATCGCGGCTTCCGTGCTCACGACCGCGTCGCGCGTCCAGCGTTCGTCGCGCATGTGCGCGGGCGGGTGCGCCTCCATCTCGAGAATGATGCGGCGCATCGCTTCCACGGCGAGTCGCGGATACGCGCCGGCGGCTGTCTCCGCGGACAGCATCACCGCGTCGGTGCCGTCCAGTATCGCGTTCGCCACGTCGCTCGCTTCGGCGCGCGTCGGGCGCGGATTCTCGACCATGGACTCGAGCATCTGCGTCGCGGTGATCACGGGACGCCCGAGCCGGTTCGCGAGCCCGATGATGCGCTTCTGCGCCAGTGGCACTTCCTCGAACGGCAGCTCCACGCCGAGGTCGCCCCGGGCTACCATCACGCCGTCGGCCGCGCGCACAATGGACTCGATGTTCTTGAGCGCGACGTCCTTTTCGATCTTGGCGATGACCAGCATTCCCTTCGGGATGCGCGAGCGCAGCGACTCGATGTCTTCCGCGCGGCGCACGAAGCTCAGGGCGATGAAGTCCAGATCCTGCTCGACCGCGAAGGCGATGTCCACTTCGTCCTTTGCGGTGATGGACGGTGCCGAGACGCCGACGCCGGGAAGATTGATCCCCTTGTGGCTGCGGAGCTCACCGCCATGAACGACGCGCGCCGTGACGCGTGGCGCCGTGACCTCGAGCGTCAGCAGTTCGATGAGGCCGTCATTGACGAGGATGCGGTCGCCCACCTTCACGTCCGTCGCGAGTCCATCGTACGTCACCGGCATCTCGCCCGGTCCCGCGATGGATTCGTGGATGAACACCAGGTCGTCGCCGGCCTGCAGCGTCAGCGGTTCCGGGATGTCGCCGATGCGGATGCGTGGTCCCTGCAGATCACCCAGGATCGCGACCGGACGTTCGAGCTCCTTCGCCACCTCGCGCACCAGCGCGATGGTCGTGACGTGCTGCTCGTGCGTGCCGTGCGAGAAGTTGATGCGCGCGACGTCGAGCCCCGCTTCCATCAACGAGCGAATTCCGTCGCGCGTGTTCGAGGCGGGGCCCAGGGTGCAGACGATCTTCGTACGCGGCGTCCTGAGGATGGGCACGGGGTAGTGGCGAAAGGTGCGAGGAACGGCGACGCGGCAGCTGCCGCGCGCCGAACGAAAGAGTGATGCCTAACGGCTGGGCAACAGCTCGCGTCCCAGGCTGGTGCTCTTGCGTTCCAGCCCGGCGATTAACGTGTCGAACGATTTCTGGAAGCTCGCCAGGCCATCGGTGAGCAGCTTGCTCGTCACCTCCGCCATTGAGATCCCTTCCGCCTCGATGGCCGCCAGCACCCGCAGCGCCCCTTCGGGATCGGCATCCACCGTGCGGGCGACAACGCCGTGATCGCGAAAGGCGTCGATGGTCGCGGGCGGCATGGTGTTGACCGTGTGCGGACCAATGAGCTGCTCGACGTAGAGCACGTCACGATACGCGGGGTTCTTGGTGCTGGTGCTGGCCCACAGCGGGCGTTGCACGTGCGCCCCGCGACGTGCCAGGGCGTCCCAGCGCGGTCCCGCGAACTGACTCTGGAAGAGCCGATAAGCGAGCACCGCGTTCGCGATCGCCGCGCGACCACGCAGCGCCCGAATGCGCGCGCGATCCGCCGGCGCGGCCGCCGCCGCCGCGGTGTCCAGGCGCTTGTCCATCTCAGCATCCACTCGGCTCACGAAGAAGCTCGCGACCGAGCCGATGTGCCCGAGCGGCTTTCCTGCGGCAACGCGATCTTCCAGTCCGCCGAGGTACGATTCGATCACCTGCCGGTACGCGTCCACGGCGAAGAGCAGCGTCACGTTCACATTGAGTCCGTCCGCGATGAGACGGCGCAGCGCGCGCGCTCCGTCCGTGGTCCCGGGAACCTTGATCATCACATTGGGCCGGTCCACGGTCGTCCACAGGCGATGCGCTTCTGCGATGGTCGCCTCAGTGTCGTTGGCGACGCCCGGCGATACTTCGATGGACACGAAGCCATCCGCGCCGTCCGCGGCATCGTACACGTCGCGGAAAATGTCGCATGCTGCGCGCACGTCGTCGGTTTCCACGAGCTCGAACATCTCCCACGGGGTGTACTCGCCCGACGCGCCGGCGAGCTGCTCGTCGTACGCGCTCCCCTCGGCCAGCGCCTTCTCGAAGATCGTGGGATTCGACGTCATCCCGGTCAGGGCATCGTCGCGGATGCGGCGCGCGAGATCACCGTTGCGGAGGATGGCGCGGTCGATGTAGTCGAGCCAGATAGACTGGCCCGCGTCGTGGAGCGCGTGCAGGCGGTGACTCGTCATGGCCGCGGGCGGAGAGGAGGAG
>JANNOC010000124.1:0-10386 GCA_031398865.1 Gemmatimonadota bacterium
CGCGCTCGCGGTCGCCGCATCGCAGCGCGCGAGCGCAGTAGTCGAGACGCGCAGGTCGAGCATGTCCTGTCCCGCGACGCGCGCGCCTCGGAACGCGAGCGTTCCCGTCGCGATGGAGTATGCCCGGGGCGCGTAGGGGGCGAAACCGGACGCCGTGACATACAGGTGACCGTCCTCACCCAGACGCGCCGCCGTGCCAAAGATGCCCGGCGGAAAGACCAGCGTCTGAACCAGGCGCCGTGCCGCCAGATCCACCTTGGACACCGACGCGGGACGTGCCGCGTAGTCTCCGGTCGCGAACACGTACGCCAGTGCACCCACCGTGAACGCGCGCGCGGCTCCGCGTGCGGCGTCCGCAAGCGGCAGCGTGTCGCGCACGGCACTGTTCAGCGGCACCCGAATGAGGCGCACCGGGCCGAGCGACGCATACGTTCCGAGGCAGTCCTGATTGGAATCCACCGACCACGCGCTGCCACCGCTGAACACGACATCGTAGGGACATTGTCCCGCGTCGCGAGCCAGCGTGACGGTTGCGGCCCCCGCGAGATTCGGTGTGACGATCGCGATCGCACCGCTATCCCGTAGCGCGACGGCGTACCGCGCCGCGCCCGCGCCCGCTACGCCCACGGGAATGAACGCCGCGCCAGCGGGGTTGCTCGCGCTCGTCAATTGAATGCTCGTGACGCTGCGCTGTGGTATCGCGGCGACGTAAAGGACATCCCCGCCGTCTCGGCTCGCTGTCGTCAGTGCGGTGTCGCCGAGCACGCTAAGCGCGCCGCCGTCGAAGCTGTCGGGCAGATCCAGCAGCGTGCCCGCGGCGCCCGTGTCCGCGACGAGCGTGATCCCGGTCTGACCGAAGGTGTTCAGCACGAGGACGCGCGCGTCGCCTTGCGCGTCGGACAGCACGATGTCGCCGCCGGAACAACCGCTGGCGGCAAGACAGGCGGCGATCATCGCCGCACAAGCGCGATTCATGATGTCAGTCCTTGTGTGTGTCGAGAACGAGAGCCGCGGTCACGGTGCGTCCCGCGGTGGGGTAGCGCCGCACTGACTCCCAGCGCACGTCCGCGACATTGGCGACGCCGAGGGTGAGAAGCGCGGACGCGCGGCGAAGGGGAAAGCGATAGCCAAGCGCCACATCCCCCAGCGCGACGCCCGGCAGCTCCGTTCGGCGTGACGCGGGGGCGAGGAGGAATTGCCGGCGTCCGAGCGCCGACAGCGCCGCGGAGACGGTGAACTGTCCGATGAACGCTCGCGCCGACGCCCCGCCGGCCGCGCGTGGTACGTACGGCGTCGCGATCTCGATCCCATCCACCACAGAGCGCGTCGCATACGCTGCTCCCCACACATCCACCCGCCACGCACGAGTGTCCGCCAGGACGCGGCCTTCCACGCCGCGTGCCGTCTCGCGGTGGACGTTCTGCGGGCTCCACAGTCCGAAGCCGGGAAACCAGACGATGGCGTCGCGCGTGCGCCGCGCGAAAACCGAGACACTCGCGGTCGCGACGCCACGCGTGGCGCGGGCACCGGCTTCCGCATCGATCAGTACGCGTTCGGGACGCACGTCGCCGAGGGCGACACCGGATTGCGAGGCGAAGTACAGGTCGTAGAACGATGGCACGCGGAAGCCCTGCGCGGCACGCGCAAAGAGCACGACGACTCCGTCGCGCTCCACGGCGAGCGACGGCGACAGATGCACGCCGCCGTCGCGCACGATGTCGCCCCGGACGGAGCCGACCATACGCAGAGCGTCGCGTTCGACCGCCCGCTCGACGGACGCGTGCGCGCGCGGGCGGACGGGCGCGTCGAGAAAGGTCCCGGTGGCGCGCTCGGCGCCCGCGCCCAGGCGGACGACCACGTTGCGCATGACACCCGCGGCATCCGCGTCGAGAGCGAGCGCGCCGGCGTCGCTGCGATATGTCGGACGGCGGGGGTCGCGAATGGCGAGATCGAGGGCACGCAGACCCACCCCTGCCCGCCACTCTCCGCGCGCCGTGCCGAGCCGGACAAGGGCGCGGCGCACTGTCTCACGCACCGTATCGCTCGAACGGTTGTTGATCGCGCCGCCGAGGCCGCGCTCGGCGTGCGTTCCCAGTGCGAACATTTGCAGGCGCGGCCCTACCGCGCTGCCAAACACCGAGGTGCGCCGCACGTCGGCGTTGACGCGGTGCTCCAACGTGTCGGGCGAGCGCTCGTCGTTCACGAACGGGAAGTCGGCGTCGTCGCGCGACCAGTGTGCGCCGGCGCGTACGGACCAGTCGCCTCCGCGCACGGCCGCGGCTCCCTCAAGACCGCGTGCCCCATACGAACCGGTATGCATCGCCAGTACGGACGCGTCGGCGGTGTTGAGCGAGAGCACCCCGCCGGACGCGCCGGAGCCATGCCGCGCGGCGTCGGAGCCGGGGGTCACCGTGATCGTGCCGAGAGCGGCGAGCGGGATGACGCCCAGGTCGGCGACCCCGGTGGCCGGATCATTGAGCGGCAGCCCATCCAGGAGCACCAGCACCTGCTCCGGCCGCGCCGCGCGCATGGAGATCACGACCTCGCCGCGGGCGCCGCGCGAGGAGACGTACGGCATGCGCTGCACGACGTCGGCCAGCGATGTGGCCCCGGCCGCACGCTCCTCCACGACGCCGCGCACCGCGATCAGGCGCGCCACGTCGGCCACCGCCGAACCGCGCACGTCCACCCGCTGCAACACGAGTGATAGCGGTTGCAGAGAGATCTCTACGGTGTCCGTCTCGACGATGACCGTCGCCTCACGATAGCCCACCCGGCGCAGGCGCAGGGTGTCCCCCCGCGCCGCGGCCAGCGCGAACGATCCGGTAGCGTCGCTCCACGCGAGCGTGGCGCCTTTTGTAATGCGCACATCCGCGACAGGCGCGCCGGTCGCGGCGTCACGCACCGCGCCACGCACGGCAGGCGCAGGCTGCGGTTGCCAGAGGAACGCGAGCAGCAGTGGCGTGATCACGTCAGCGCCCGACCGCGCAATGGCACGAGCGCTGGCGCACCGACGGCGGGATCGCGCGACACAACCAGCGGCCACTGATACACGCGCTCGAGCACCGCGCCCTGCATCACCGCGTCAGGCTCTCCGATCGCCGCGACACGCCCGCGATGCATCAGCACCATGGTCGCCGCGAAACGTGCGACGAGATTGAGCTGGTGACTCACGAGCAGTACGGCGCGTCCGCTCGCCGCCTGCGACGCGAGCAGCTCGAACACCTGCATCTCGTGCGCGATGTCGAGAAAGGTCGTCGGTTCGTCCACCACGAGCGCATCGCCTCCCTGGGCCAACGCTCGTGCGATGCGGACCCGCTGCCACTCTCCCCCGGAGAGTTCGTCGGTCCGGCGGTGTTGCAGTTCCACGATGTCCGCGCGCGTAATGGCGTCCGCGACGATGCCCGCCTGCATGCGGTCGCCCGCGGAGCTCCACGGGCCGACGTGCGGATACCGGCCCAGGGCCACATACTCGCGCACCATGAGCGGAAACACGGGGCTTTCGCGCTGGGTGAGCACCGCGACACGACGAGCGAAGGCACGCGCGTCCATGGTCGCGCGATCCGACTCCTCAACGCGGACGCGCCCGGACTCGACGGGTTGCCGGCCGAGGAGCGCGCGGACGAGTGTGCTCTTTCCACTCCCGTTTGGGCCCACCACCGCCGTGACCGTCCCGCGGGGGGCATGCAGGGAAACGCCATCGAGCGCGGCTGGCCCGTGACGCGCATAGCGCACGACGACATTCTCGAAACGGATCATGCGACGCGCCGGAGCTGCATGAGAAAAAACGGGACACCGATGAGCGCAGTGACCGCACCGAGCGGCAGCTCCGCCGGCGCGCGCAGAGTGCGCGCGAGCAGATCGGCCGCGACCACCAGCGTCGCGCCGGCGAGCGCCGTGCTGGCGACGAGCGGGCGATGGCGGCGCATTCCCATGGCTCGGACGAGATGCGGTACGACGAGGCCCACGAAGCCAACGAGCCCCGCGGCGGCTACGGTGGCCGCCGCGAGCAGCGAGCTCGCGAGATACACGCGCCGGCTGGCGCGTTCGACGTCGGTGCCGAGCGCTGCCGCGGGCTCCTCGCCCAGCGCCAGCAGATCGATGTCGCGCGCCCACACCACCAGCAGCGCACCGCCCACCGCGACGTACGCGGCGAGCCATCGCACCTGCGTCCAGCTCGCCCCGGCCACCGATCCCATCATCCACCAGAGCGCGCCACGCACCGTGTCCGCCGACGCGGTGGCGAGGGCCACCATGATGGCCGCGTTCGCGAACGCGCCAATGATGACGCCCGCCATCAGGAGAACGCGCGCATCGGCGCGCGCCGCGCCGCCGCCGCCGATGCGCGCAACCGCGAGCACGAGCAACACCGCGCCGGCGGCCCCGGCGAACGCCGCGAGCGGAATGCCAGCCGCGGAATCCACTCCCATCTCGACGCCCAGCACCGCCCCCACCGCCGCGCCGCCGGACACACCGAGGAGATACGGTTCCGCCAACGGATTGCGCAGCGTTCCCTGCAGCGCGCCACCGCTCATCCCCAATCCCGCTCCGACCAGCGCGGCGAGCACGACCCGCGGAAGGCGCAGTGTCTGGACAATGGCAACAGTGGTCGCGTCCCCCTCGCCGTGCAGCGCACGCCAGACATCGCCAACGGCCAGCGGCACCGCCCCGTACATGGTGCCTAACGCCGACAGAACAGCCAGCGCCGTTGCGAGCAGAATCCACCATCGCAGCCGCATGGTCAGGGGGCGGTGGCGGGATGCAACAGGCGCGCAAGCGAGCGGGCGGCCGCGCCGAGCCGCACAGACGGGGAGCCGACCAGCATGGTGTCCACGACCAGGACGCGACCCTGACGCACTGCCGCGAGGCTGCGCCACGCGGGATCGTCGCGGATGAGCGCCGCCCCCTTGGGGCCCGCCAGCACGACCTCCGCGTCGCGTGCAAGCAGATCCTCCAACGAGATCTGCGGCGAGACGTCCGGCGACGACGCGTAGATGTTGCGGCCGCCTGCGATCTCGACCAGCTCGTTCATGTAGCTTCCCCCGCCGATGGTGATGAGTGGCGAGTCCCACACGTACCAGAACACCGACGGCCGTGGCAGACCGCGATTGGCGCGCTGCACCGAGTCGAGCACGGCCGCGACGCTGTCCGTCAGGACACGGGCACGCGCGGTGTCTCCGGTTTCGGAACCCAGGATCCGTGTGGCTCGGTAGAAGTGCGCGATGCGATCGATCTTGAGGGCGATGACCCGCACGCCGGCGTCCCGCAGACGGCGCTCTGCCGCGCGGTTGTCCGCGCTGGCGTACAGCACGACCAGATCAGGACGCGCCGCGAGCACCGCTTCGACGTTGGGACGCAGTCCGTCGCCGAGGTCGGGGACGAAGCGAGCCGAGTCCGGCGTCAGATCCCAGCGCGTGCGTCCCACAAGGCGCCGCCCGGCGCCGAGAGCGAAAAGAATTTCCGTCGTCGTCGGATTGAGCGAGACGATGCGCCGGGCACTGCGGACCGTGCCGATGACGCGACCGTAATCGTCGCGCGTTGAGTCCGGCACCGCGCCCCGCGCGCGAACCGCGTCATCGGGACGGAACAGCGCCGCCGCTGATGTCCTGGAATCCGCGACGGACGAGCCGCTGTCGTCGCGCGCGGCGGTGCACGCGAGCGAGAGCAGAGCGCAAAGCATTGGGAAAAAACGCACGACGGGCATCCGTTCCCGAGGAAGGATGCCCGAATGGGTCTGAGCGCAGGGGAGCGCCCGAACGCCACGCGCCCTCCCCCGAGGGTTGCAGTGTGGCGCGGACGCGAGGCGTCTCCTGGCTCCGGGCCGTGCGCTCGCCTTCCCGACCTCAGTCAGTGGCGTCCGAGCGTACGTCAGAATGCCCGTTACAGTGGCGGGGCCGCACCGGCATCGCACCGGTTTCCGGAACTCCCGTCCGCTACAAGTTGTTCGGCGAATCTATGTGCCGCCGTCCCCCTCGGCAAGGACATCTCCCAGCGACCGCTTCAGCGCTGTCCTGCGCTCCGAATACTCCGCGCGGGCGCGTTCACTGGGCGCACGTTGTCGTTCGAATGCCGCATCGAGGTCGGCAATTTCTCGCGCGAGCCGTTCCGCACGCGCGTGCGTGGCCGCGGCGTGCGAGCGTCCGACGCGCGGCGTCCCGCCGCGGCGCGCGAACGCGCGTGCGAGGCTGACAAGCATCGCCGCGCCGATCAGTGCGACGAGCATGAGCAGGTACTGGGGGCGCACGCTGCGTGGCGGCGGCGGCGCGGTGATCACCAGGGCGCTCTTCGCGGCGACGTCCTGCGCGAGGAAGCGCTGAAGCATGCGGCCGTCGACGCTCACCGGAGTGACCTCGGTGACACCGGCGCCGTGGGCGTCGCCATCCGCCTCCTGCACCAGCACTTCGAGCACATCGACCGGGGTCTCGATCGGGACAGACAGCGGGAACGCCGACAATGGCAGCACGTAGGAGAACGACAGCTGCTTCAAGCCGGGAGCGAATGGGGCGAACACTTCGACACGGCCGCGTCGCAGCTTGACGGCGTCGGCGGCGACGTCGCCCTGCCCCATTCGGAACTCCGTTGCGGCGGCGGGCAGACCGGTCACCCACGTCGGGCGCTCCGCCGCGCCAAGGGGGCTGACCCGTGTGAACGCGCTGTCGTTGGAGATCTCGAATACTTCGATGATCGTGCGCGCGCCCGCCTCTCCCGCGGCCGACACGACCATGTGACGACCACGAACGCCCAGCGGAAAGGCGGCGCTGGACGTGTCGAACACCGTGATCTCCGCGGCCTCTCCCACCACGCGCGCCTCACGCAGCGCCGGCGTGAAGTACGTGATACCGCCATAGGTGGCGGACACGAAATACACCGTGCTGTCTCGACGGGCTCGATACGCGAAGGCGTATCCCCCGTTCGCCGACGTGCGTACGGAATCGAGCGGACCCGCGGAATCGGTGGACACGCGATGTAGCGTCACCCACGCTCCGGCAACGGGACGCATGGTCCCCGGCCCAGGGCGCACGATGCGCCCAGCCACGCGACGTGATGAGGTGCGCGCCGTATCCGCCTGCGCGGCGAGTACGCCGGCACGCGCGAGGGCAATGACCGCGAGCGACACTGACAGCCAGCGCCTGACGGTCATGGCACGCCAGCCAGTGCGCGGTGACGCGCCGTCAGAGGCTGAACTTTCCGAAGTCCTCGGGACGCAGGTTCTCGAGATACGCCTTGAGCTGGTCGGCGTGCAGCTGCTCCTCGGTTGGCGGCGCGACCTCGAAGCTCTCCGTCTCGCCATCCTCGCTGTCGTCCTCGGCGGCGATCGCGGTGAGCAACGACTCCGACGCGAAGATGGGCACCGCGAAACGCAGGGCGATGGCGATGCTGTCGGAGGGACGCGCGTCCACCTGCACCAGCTCTTCCCCGCGCTGGATATGCAGCTCGGCGTAGTAGGTGCTCTTCTGGACCCTGGTGATCTGCACGCGGCGGAGCGCGCCGCCCATGCCGATGATGAGGCTCTTGCAGAGGTCGTGCGTGAGTGGCCGCTCGCGCTTGACGCTGTTCATCTGCATAACGATGGACTCGGCCTCGGGCTGGCCAATCCAGATCGGGAGAAGGCGGGGGCCGCCCTTCTCCTGCAGGATGACGACGTACGAGTGTGTGGAACTATCGAGCCCGAGCCGGGCCACGGTGACTTCGACCATCCGCTGATCTCCGGTGCGCCGGGCGAGAACGACGACGGCCGAGTCCGCCCTGCGACTCCCTACCCCGTGATACACGCCGGCGTTCCGGCGTGCGTTCCCGCTACTTTGCCGCCTTCCTGAGCGCGGCCGCGCGATCGGTGCGCTCCCAGGAAAAGCGCGTCATGCTGCTCTTGCCGAAGCCAACCTTCTGGGGAACGCGACCGAAGTGCCCATAGGCGGAGGTCGCGGAGTAGATGGGCTTCTGCAGGTCGAGCGCCTTGATGATGCCCTTGGGCGTGAGATCGAAGACCGTGTGCACCGCGTTCAGAATCCGGCCTTCCGGAACGGTGGCGGTGCCAAAAGTGTCCACCATCACCGAAACGGGCTTCGCGACGCCGATGGCGTAGGCCACCTGCACCTCGCAGCGGCGCGCCAGCCCGGCGGCGACGATGTTCTTGGCCACCCAGCGCGCGGCATACGAGGCCGAGCGATCGACTTTCGACGGATCCTTGCCGCTGAACGCACCGCCGCCATGCCGGCCCATGCCGCCATACGTGTCCACGATGATCTTCCGGCCCGTGAGACCGGCATCACCCTGTGGACCGCCGACGACGAAGCGCCCCGTCGGGTTGATGTGGAACTTGACCTTCCCGTTCACGAGCTCCTTCGGAATGGACGGTTCGATGACTTCGGCGATGACGGCCTCGCGAATCCTCTTGTTCGACACGTCGGCGGCGTGCTGCGTCGAAACAACGACCGTGTCCACGGCGACAGGGATCCCGCCCTCGTACACAACGGTGACCTGCGCCTTGCCGTCCGGTCGCAACCACTTGAGTCCATTCCGGCGGCGCTCGGCGAGCGTATGCGTCAGCCGATGCGCCAGCATGATCGGCAGCGGCATGAGCTCCTGGGTCTCGTCGGTGGCATACCCGAACATCATCCCCTGGTCACCCGCCCCGCCGGTATCCACCCCCTGCGCAATGTCCGGCGACTGCTTGTCGATCGTGCTGATGACCGCGCAGGTCTTGTGGTCGAACCCGAAGGATGCGTCGGTATACCCGATGCGTTCGATGGTTTGCCGCACGATGTCGGGGATGGACACATACGTGTCGGTCGTGATCTCGCCGGCGACACAGGCAAGGCCGGTGGTGACCAGGGTCTCGCAGGCAACGCGTGCAGTGGGATCATCGCGGAGGATCGCATCGAGCACCGCATCGGAGATGGCGTCGGCGATCTTGTCGGGATGTCCTTCGGTAACTGACTCGGAGGTGAAAAGATAGCGATCGAGCACGTCAAATCCCGGGTGCGACAAAGTGGTGGACAATAGTGCGACACAGACACCGGTCAGCCGGGAAAGATAACTCGCGCGAACCGCGGGGGTAGTGCGAGCCGGCGCGCCTTACTCGCGTCGCGCGGTCAAGCGCTCGCGTCATCAAACGCCAGACGGAGGGATGTGAGCAGCACGGTTTCCGCCTCGCTCGCGGTGCGCGCCCGCAGCGCCGCGGACGCCGCGGCGGTCGCCTCCTCGGCACTGATGCCACGTATGAGCCGCTTGAGCGTCGTCACGGAGCGAGGCGCGACGCTGAGCTGCCGCAAGCCGAGTCCGATCAGGGCGTACGCCATGAGCGGCTGGGACGCCATTTCTCCGCACACCGCCACCTCGAGGTTGTGCCGTTCGCCGACCTCGACGATCTGCCGGATGAGTCGCAGCACCGCCGGATGCAGCGGGGTGAAACGCGCCGCGAGATTCGCGTTCCCGCGATCGACCGCGAGGGTGTACTGCACGAGGTCGTTGCTGCCGATGCTGAAGAACGACACGTCATCTACGAACGCATCCGCGGCGACGGCGGCCGCGGGAGTTTCCAGCATCACGCCCAGGGGAACGTCGTGCCGGTACGCGACACCGCGGGCGTCCAGCTCCGCCGCTGCTTCGCGGAGCAGCGCGCGCGATTGCCGCACTTCATCGAGCGAGACGATGAGCGGGAGCATGATCCGGAGGTCGCCATGCAGCCCCGCGCGCAGCAGCGCGCGAAGCTGCGTGCGAAACAGCTCCGGCTCGTCGATGCACATGCGGATCGCGCGCCACCCGAGAAAGGGATTCGCCTCGGCGGGGTAGCCGCCGACAGGCAACTTGTCGCCGCCCACGTCGAACGTCCGAATGACCACCGGCCGCCCGTCAAAGGCCTGCACGACTCGGGCGTACGCACGGTACTGTTCGTCCTCGTCAGGCATCGTGGCACGCCCCACAACGAGGAACTCGGTGCGCATCAGGCCCACACCCTCGGCGCCGCTCGTCGCCGCGAACTCCGCCTCGTCGGGCAGATCCACATTGGCTCGCAGCGTGATGCGCACGCCGTCCACGGTGATGGGCTCCGCGTCCGTGAGCTGGCGCAGCGTCGCCTCCGCTTCCAGCTCCGCTTGCGCGCGCGCCCGGTAATCCGCGATCTCCTGTTCGTTCGGATTGATCGCAAGCATGCCGGTGGAGCCATCCAGGATCACGCGCTCCCCGCCATGGAGCCGCGACGTCGCGTCGCGCAGCCCCACGACCGCGGGAAGACCCAGCGAGCGGGCAAGGATCGCGACGTGCGACGTGCGCGTGCCAGCATCCGTCGCGATACCGGCGATGGCCTCGCGATCCAGCTGCACCGTGAGACTGGGCGTCAGATCGTGCGTCACGAGTATCGCATTCGCGCCCTTCGGCACGTCCACC